>JAYUOX010000138.1:0-5017 GCA_043760595.1 Cytophagales bacterium | reverse complement strand
ACTGCCATGTTAGAGAAAACGGATACACAATTAATCGCTTCCGAAGTCTTGAAAGCCCTTGATTTACAACCAAATCAGATAGATGATATTCAGAAAATCCCATTTGAAAAATTGAGTATAGCAGGTAAAAAAGCCCTCAAAATTGTCGCCAACAAAATGAAAGCCGAAGGTAAACCCGTCATTGGTTTTGGATTAAGTTGGGGACCAAGTCGTGATGGTGAGGTTTTGCCTTATCAATTATTTTCAAATGAAGCCTTTGAGATGTCTAAGAATATTCCTTTGTTAGTGGGTACTACGAAAAATGAGTTTTCGCCTTTTGCGGGTATGGCAACCTTTAATAGTACCCAAGAACAAGCGATGGAAATTCTTAAAAAGAAGTACAATACCAAAACAGATGCTTATTTAGAAGCCGTAAAAAAAGCCTATCCAAACCACACAAAGCCTTCTGATTTATTAGATATTGACTTTTCATTCAGACCAGGGGCAGTTGTCCAAGCAAACCAAAAATCAGCTTTGAGTGGTGGTGCGGCTACTTATATGTACTTATTTTCGTGGCAATCACCCATTTTAGATGGAAAATTTAAGGCGGTTCATTGCATGGAATTACCTTTCGTTTTTAATAATATTGCTCGTTGCGAAGAGATGACGGGTGGTGGGAAAGATGCTCATGTTTTAGCGGATAAAATGAGTCAATCGTGGATAAATTTTGCTAAAACAGGCAACCCAAATCACGCAGGATTACCAAAATGGGAAACCTACGATGCGAAGAGAGGAACAACGATGTTTTTTGATAATACTTGTGAGGTGAGATTTAATCACGATGCGGGGTTGTTGGAGTTTGGGAAGTAAATAGCCAAAAATCAAAAAAGGTCGTTGAAAATGATTTTCAGCGACCTTTTTTTACTTTCCAATCACCCGCTCCTCCAAAATCTCTCGATAACTCGCCGCCAGAGGAATAGTAATTCCTTCAGTTGTAATTTGATGTCGTTCAATTTTTTGAATGGCTTTTGAGGCAACAATGTACGATTTATGGACTCTGATAAACTTATCTTTGGGCAAAATATCCAGCATTTCTTTAATCGTCATTCGGGTAGAAATTTTGCGATTTTTTTCGTAAATAAATAATAAATTGGTGTCTGATTGAATGTACAAAATCTCATCTAAATTCACCCGAATCCAATCATAACCATCCTTCACAAAAATACTGGCTTGTTCGCCTTTTGCTATGCTCACACGCTCATACGCACGATTACAGGCTTGTAGGAATCGAGAAAATTCAATCGGTTTTATCAGAAAATCAAGGACTTGCAAATTAAAACCCTCCACGGCATATTCAGAATAAGCCGTTGTCAGAACTATTTAAATAGGTTTATTTTGAATCAGTCTGGCGAAATCCGTGCCTAACATATCGGGCATTTGGATGTCCAAAAAAAGTAAATCAATCGTTTCTGTGTGTAAATACGCCAAGGCTTCGGCGGTACTAAAAAACGATTTTTTTAACTCCACAAAAGGCACTTTTTGGGCATTTCTTTCCAAGATTTCGATAGCCGCAGGTTCGTCGTCGATAATGATGGTTTTAAGCATGGTTTTTTTTCGGTTTCGATGTTTGGTTGATGAGTGAAATGTTAAGGTTAAGCATCTCCGATGCTATTTTTACACGTATTTATTCGTTCTACTACAAAGGTTGTACTTCTCCGAAGTAGTAAAAACAATTACTTCGGAGAAGTACAACATTTGTAGAAAAGATAAAACTGCAATCTCAGCATCGGAGATGCTTAACCTTAAATCTTACGTACTATTAATACTACAAAGGTATATTATAAGTCTATCGTCAATTCTACCTGAAAAACGTTTAAACTTCTGTTAATCAATAACTTATGGCTATTTCCATACTGCAAATCTAACCGTTTCTGCACATTATTAATCCCCGTTCCCATTCCTTTTTTAGCTGTATTATTGGGCAAAATACTGTTACAAACCTTCAAATAAACTTGCTGATTTTCGATGGTCAAATCAATGTCAATAAAACAATCTTTATCCATACTGATACCGTATTGAAAGGCATTTTCGAGGAAAGGAATTATCAAAAATGGGGCAATTTGAGCGGGTTGTTCGTCATAGAAAATATTGGTTTTAATCTTGATATTTTCTCTTTCGGGTAAGCGGGCTTTTTGGAGAGTAAGATACTGTTCCAAAAACTTAATTTCACGTTCCACACTCGTAAATTCATGTTGAGATTCTTCTACTGAAAACCGTAGGATTCCAGATAATTTTTCGATTAAATTTGCCGTGTGTTCATTTTCTTCACGATGGGCTTCGTTATAAATCGTATTGAGGGCGTTGAACAAAAAATGTGGATTAATTTGGGCTTTCAAAACGCTCAATTCAGCCTCCGATTTTTCTTTGAGTAATTGAATTTGTAAGCGTTTTGTTCTGAAATAATCGGCAATGTATCCGTACAAGACGATGAACAAAATCAGGAGAAAAGTGATGAAAATATTTTCATCAGCATAGTCTTCGTAAAACTCCGTTTTTAGTTGTAATAAACTGAAAATCAATATACTACATCCAGCAATCCACGCCCAATAAATGGATTTAAAGGACGTATTTTCGTGGTAAAACAACCTCAAAAACAGAAATTTGTAGTTCGAAAAAGCTACAAAAACTATTGCCCCAAGAATAATTAACCACCCAATCAAATACCTAATGAACCCACCCGAATCCGAAAATCCTTCGGGCGACTGCATAACTAAATTTCTGAATAAAATATACCCAAAATAACCTACCGTTCCTCCAACAGAGAGGATGGTTATGGGTTTGATACTGTAGCTCGAAGCGAAGCGTCGCCCGATGGCACTTCGAGAATGATTGTCCGATTGTTCGTCCGTTCTCGAAATACTATCGGGCAACGCTTTGCTTCGAGCTACAGTATTTTTGGGCATAGAACTATTCATTTCCCAAAGGGTTTTTCTCTAATTTCATGGACTTCATGGCTTTTTTGGCGGTTTGTTCACTTAGCCGCACAAGGTAAAGTTTATCTGTAAAATAATCTTGTTCTTGATAGATTTTTAAGTAATAAACTTTATCAGGTTCAGCCAATAAATTAGCTTGGACATCTGGTTTTCCTTTTTTACCCATACTATTATCTCGGTCAATAATAATGTCAAGATTACCAGCCTCCACTTCGGTTTCAAAATAGCGATTATTGGATAAATCTATCACTATTTCGTTGTTAATTCTTATTTTAACTTTTGCTCCCCAAAATGCCCGTTCATACAAAAATACTAATTTGGCTCTTCCTTTATTTTCTTCCGTAAAAGCCATTAAAAACCCTCCCAAAATCATCAGAATTAAGGTTTTGATAAAATTTATCCTCCTTTTCATCTTTAATTATTTTTAGGTTTTTTGGGACGGTTAAAATTACTTGCATACGGAAGATTTAGCAAATATTGCAGATAAATACTACTAACTCTATCCGAAGGCGTATCTGTTAAATTAACTAATTGAGAATCCCACGATGAGTTTTTAAGTCCATAACGATAACCCGCTTTTATACTTTGCCAGAACGTTTTTTTATCTGTACGATTCAGAAACTCTAATCCAAAATCTAAAAATGTACTCGAATTTTTGAGGATAATTGCTTGACTATTAACACTTTGCAACGCAGCGGCAAAACTTGTTGATTGTGAATTTGACACGGTTATGGTCTGTGTATAATCAGCACGACCAATCCCTAAATTCATGTACAAATAATTATTACGGTCTGCAAAAATGGCGTATTCCGTAGAGAGAATACCTATTTCCGCTCCCATTGAATTTGAGTAAATTCCTTGTTTGGAAGTTCTATCCAAAATACCATAATGTCCTTCTAAATTGATTTTGAACCTATTTACTTGATAACTAATACAAAAAGGGATAGTTGCTATATAATTTTTTGTAGGAATACCTTTCTCACTGAGAAAACGGTTTAAATTTGGAGAAATAGTCCATAAAACGCCCATTGTTGGGAAACTAATTCCTAAACTAAACCGCTTCGGACTATTCTTGGAATACTCCACATTAACGGTATCACTAAGGTTTTGGCAGAAAGAATTTTGGACAAAAAATGTCATTAAGGTAAATAGAAGATTTTTTTTCATGGTTGTTTGTTTTTTTGACAAAGCAAGCATGATTTTGAAAGACAAAAAAGAGTTTGTGGCGAAATGGGGGAAATTTGTGGGGAAGTGGGTGTTTTATTAGGTCTTGATTAGATGTTGATATTATTTTTGGTTAAATATTTCCAAAAAATACCCGTAAATTGTAAGAGAATTCAACCATAAAGATTTTCCACAATGAAACAACTAATCCTTTTCATAACCCTCTTATTTTCAATCATTAACCCATCTTTTTGCCAAGATATTGAAAAAGAATTGAATCAAAATTTCAAGAATTATACCACCATTTCTGATAAAATTTGGCAATTGGCTGAACCTGGATATTTGGAAGAAAAAACATCTGAATTACTGATGAATGAATTGAAAAATGCAGGATTCGACATCAAAAAGGGCGTTGGCGAGATGTCCACTGCCTTTGTGGCTACGTATGGTTCGGGCTATCCGACCATTGCTATTTTGGCTGAAATGGACGCTTTGCCAGGTTTATCACAGGAGGCTGTTCCCTTCAAAAAAGCTAAATATCCGAATGCCTACGGTCATGCTTGTGGGCATAATTTGTTTGGAGTCGGGTCGGTGGCTGCCGCCATTGCTACTAAAAATTGGATGCAAAAATCCAATATCAAAGGCACAATCCGACTCATTGGCACGCCCGCCGAAGAAGGTGCTGGGGGTGGCAAAACGTATCTCGTCAAAGAAGGTATTTTTAAGGATGTTGATGCCGTTCTGCACTGGCATCCTGGCGATAATAACAACGCAAGTCCCAATTCTTCGTTGGCTTATCGAGTCGCAAATTTTAGTTTTGAGGGCTTGGCAGCACACGCTTCGGCAAGTCCCGAAAAGGGGCGTTCTGCCTTGGATGCCGT
>JAYUOX010000137.1:0-5057 GCA_043760595.1 Cytophagales bacterium | reverse complement strand
TATCCTATTAACATAATATGGGGGGTTGAATGATTTTTATCGTAAAAGTGTAAAAATACTCAATCATGAGTAAACTTATTTAACTTTGATTTATTAACTTAATTATTTAACCCTAAATGCCTTGATTTTAAACCAACTGGAAGGCATTTTAAAAGTAAAGAAAATGACCGTTTAATTCACTCATCCTTGAATCAGTTGATTCACGTCTTGGTTGATGATTCAGTTGATTCACTTCTGATTCACGCTTGATTCAGTTGATTCACGTCTTGATTCACGTCTGGTTCAGTTGATTCACTGTTTAATTCACTGTTTGATTCACTGTCTGATTCACGTCTGATTCAATTGGTTCGGATTCACTATTTGATTCACGTCTGATTCATTTGGTTCGGATTCACGTTTGATTCACTTGGTTCGGATTCACCTGATTCGCCTGATTCACTTGGTCTGATTCACGTGATTCGCCTGATTCGCCTGATTCGCCCGATTCACCCGATTCGCCTGATTCACTTGGCCTGATTCGCCCGATTCGCCTGATTCGCCCGATTCACTTGGTCTGATTCGCCTGATTCGCCTGATTCGCCTGATTCGCCCGATTCACTTGGTCTGATTCGCCTGATTCACTTGGTCTGATTCGCCTGATTCGCCCGATTCGCCTGATTCGCCCGATTCGCCTGATTCACTTGGTCTGATTCACGTGATTCGCTTGATTCAGATTCTACCTAAATATTTGATGGATTAAAAAAGATTGATTAGTAAAAATTCACTACTCAATACCTGCAATGTCTAACCCATAAAAAGGTACAGCGGTACTGTCCTTTTGTGATTGCAAAGGTTAAAAAATTGCTGATAAAAAATGCCCATAATTGCACGCACGAGAAACATAGGGGGTTTACGGAGTGCATCAAAAAGTGTGGGGCAACTGATTTTTGTTATATTTAATTGAAAAGTAAATGGGTTCAATTAGCTACCTTAAAATTATCTGTTTAAAAAATAAATGTGATTGCCCCACACTTTTTGATGCACTCTAATATACAGCGTATGATTTCTTGTTTTTTTCTACTCCCATTTTCTACATTTTTTATGCAAAAAGATGTTCCGTTTTTTTGAACCACCTCACAAAAGTTTGCTGACCTGAAATAATCGAAATTACTAAGATTCAGTAACGCTGATTTCCAAGATTCCGCCGAATCTTGGAAATCTTGACTGTAGATTCTTGAGTATCCCAAGATTCCGTCGGATCTTGCGGAATCTCCAAGATTCCGCAAGACTCTGTAATGCCGAATCCCAAGATTCAGCCGAATCTTAGGATTTTTGACTATAGATTCTTGAGTACCTTAAACTTGCCATTACGAGGTTCTCCTATGTTTAGTCGTAACCACTCTTCCATTAAAAAAGTGTAGAAAATGTTTGTCATCAGTTGTTGGAAAGAAGAATTGGAGAATATCCGTTTCATCTTTCAAATGAATCTTCTCACAGGGTAAAATTAAAAGAACGTACAAAAATCGTCGCGGGTCGCACAGAATTATTAATTTCCATAATAATGATGGCTACTTGATTCTTAGCCAGTTTGCGTGCATGAAATAGTCAAGATTACGTCGAATCTTGAGGTTAGATTTCTGAGTAACCCAAGATCTGCTGAATCTTGTTTTCTTAGTAAGACTCTTATAAATTAATGAATGCTGAATCCTAAGATTTTGTCAAATATTAGTTATTTCGGGCAAATAAATTGGATGAGAATTGAGTAGCCGTCGTAATTATGAAAGTTGAAAATTCTGAGCGACCCGCGACGATTTTGTACGTTCTTTTAATTTTACCCAACAGTCTATAAGATTTTAAAAATAGTTGTAAACCGCAAATTTTCGCACAAATGTTATAAAAACCTCTTCAAGAAGAATCACCTAAATGGGGGTTCACTTAAATGTGAGGCTAACTTCCTTTACTACTGGACATACATGAGTTTTCCATAGTCAGCATTTTTAAAAATGTCGTTTAGTACGTCAATAAATCTTTTCAAAGACCAAATCTTAGCTTTAATGATTGAAAGCCCTTGCCTGAAATATGATATTGCCAGTCGAGAAGGTTTATTTTTATAGATTTTTTTCTTATCAACCTTATTTTCAAGACCTTGTTGAATGCTTAAAACATACGCCATGACTACCAGAGCAACCATCAAACAGAGCTTGGAATCTTGACGAAGCGGATCGCCGCCCGAATTAAGTCTTCAAGATTAATCCCCCAGTAGAGCTGCGTTGGATTTCAAGTGTTTAAAGCAAATTTCTATCTGCCACCTTATCCTGTACCCATCTAATATTTCTGTCTTACCTTGAAGGTCGAGATGAAATACATTAATGGTTCTAAAGGGTCATTTTTATCATTTTTAACAATAACCACGGAGTAGGTATTACCTTTCATTTGGAATTGTTTGAGTACACTTTTCTTAGTCTTTTTAGCTTTCATTGCTATTTTCTCCAATTTGGAATAGACAAAGCCCAAAGACTCTGAAATGGATTTTTTGTAGCAAGTTCTACTCATTCGGATGATAAAATCTATCTTTTTGCTGATTAGAAATGATAACCATTTTTCTCCAATAAATTCACGGTCGGCCAGTAAGATTTTGCCAGAAAGTTGGTAACGTTCACAGGCTTCAGTAAATAGTTTTTGTCGGTCTTCCTCAGAAGAATGTCCCCCTTTTTTATTTAGCTGATGCCAATAAATGGGAATAGCAATCCCATGATAAACAATACATAAGGTTAGTAAATGAACGCAGAGGGTTTTGTAAATCATTCCCAAAATGCAGTCAATGAGTTTATTGTTAGCCGAATCGGAAATATTGAAAACCTTATTAGGCGTTTGTAGTGTGAGCATGAAACAGTTTGTTCATTCTCCAACAATTGTGGTAGATAATCTTTCATGACACTCAGATTAGTTGAGCGAGAGATAATTATGGCATTACAAACGAGCAATAAATTTTCTATTAACGATTGATTAGGCATCCCCCCCTTAAATCTAAAAAATACTCACTAAATTGACATACAACTGGATTGGACTTCACGATAACTTGAATTTTGTTTGGTAGCAAACAAGTTACAGAAGTCTATTCAGTTTTAAAACCATTTTTTACCCTGTATGTCCAGTAGTAAAGAATGATGGTGTGGCTTATTGCAAATGGGCAAGAAACGGCTACCCACGAAAGTAGAATATAATTTTGCGGCAAATAACGCTGAAACAAAATTTAAGACATACGCTTTGGAGAAAATGCTGTTGAAAATGGAAAATATAAACTCAATTTTTGGCAAGGCTCATTTCCTTAATATAATTCAAATGAAGATGGTTTTTTAACGACTTCGCCCGTTGGATATTTTGGAGATAATAAATTGGGACTTTCAGATATGGGCGGAAACGTTTTGGAATGGGTGCAAGAATGGAAGCCAGAAAAACCAACCGAGAAACTACAATGTGGCGGTTCGTATCTCTGCGACCCAAACGTTTGTCACGGATTCAAAATCGGAAATATTTCCTCAACAAGTCCTAAAACGGGTTTAATGCACATCTGTTTTCGGTATGTTAAAGATATGAAGTAGTTATTGCACCAAAAAATCTTTAACAATTAAAACCATTTTATCATTGCAAAAAAGACTTGATATTGAAGATGCTGTTCTTTGGGATTTGCTAAGAATAGGAAACGAAACAGCTTTTGAGGAGTTGTATAGGCGTTATTTTCAAGTGCTTTTTAGTTATGGTAAACGCCTTTTGAATGATGAAGATGTAGTGAAGGATGCTATTCAAGACCTATTCGTTGATATTTGGCGAACCCACAAATACCTCAATCAAGCCCAATCAGTTAAGTTTTATCTCATCAGTTCTCTTCGTAGAAAAATTCATCGTTCTTTAAAACCTGATTATCTTTTAGGGGATGATTGGGAAAATGTGAATGAACAACTTTTGCCCGTACATCCATCCGTTGAAAAAGATTTCACACAAATTGAAGAAGATTATTTAAACAAGGAAAAAGTAAATTCTTGGCTTATCAAATTGCCCGAACGCCAAAATGAGGCTCTTGTTCTGCGGTATTTTCACAATTTTGAATATGCTGAAATTGCCCAAATTTTGGATATTAAAGAACAAACTGCCCGAAACCTCGTTCAGAAGGCAATTATTCTCCTCCGTAAAATGGCTATATCCCTGATAATTACGTTGTTGTCATTTTATTTATAAATTTTCAAAAAATAATTACATTTTAAGAGGTTAAAATTAAATAAATCTGTCTCTCTACTTTCAGAGGGATGTGGTATCATCGTATCTTAAATTTCAAATATGACTTATTCAGATTTTATAACGGATGATTTTATCAATGATGCTCAATTTAAACTTTGGGTACAGCGACCAAATAAGGGTTCTGACGAATTCTGGGCAAATTTTTTGAAAGAAAATCCAACAAAAAATATTGAAATTGCCAATGCCCGAACAATCTTGAAAGCCATTGAACAACAAGTACATAGGGAATTTTTGTCACAAGAAGACGAAGACCAAATTTTCAATCAAATTCAAGAACAAATTGAGTCCGAAAAAAATAAGAGAATTCGCCGTTTGCCCGTTTGGTTAGGTTGGGCTGCGGCTGCTTCGGTAGTAATTGGACTGATACTTTGGCAGTTTATTCCGAGTAATGATAATCAAATAAATCAAGTGGTTTATGAAAACAATCGTGAAAAAGCCTTGACCCCACTTACTGAAAAAATTAATAATTCTGAAAAAGCTATTTTGGTAACGCTTGACGATGGAAGTTCGATTTTCTTGAATCCAAACAGTAAAATTAGTTACGCTCAAAATTTCAATCAGGGCAATATCAGAGAAGTTTATTTGAGTGGTGAAGCATTTTTTGAAGTAGCCAAAAATCCTAACAAACCTTTTTTAGTATATGCTAATGAGTTGATTACAAAGGTATTAGGCACAAGTTTTAATGTTAGAGCTTATGCAAATGAAAAAGATGTTACCGTAAAAGTGAGGACGGGAAGAGTAGCAGTAGCGGTGGCGAGAATTATGGATGTACAACAAAAAAT
>JAYUOX010000136.1:0-5069 GCA_043760595.1 Cytophagales bacterium | reverse complement strand
TTTCACTATCAAATATCCGAGAAAGAGATTGATTTAAAGGGTCAATAAAACTGCGAAAAATTTGCAATGTATCTGCTTTTATGCCACTAAATATTGGCTCACGCATGGCATCATCTATTTGTTTAATGTAGGCATAGACATCATTCACAAAACGGATATCATTATCAATAAACTTGTCTGGACGGTCAGTATCTTCTTCTATTGCGTATGGATTACCTTTATTTCCTAATGTTGGAACGATGCGAATACTGCTTCTACCAAAAAAACGTAGAGCTTCTAAATTTTCTACAAATGTCTGAATACCTATATGACTATGAATGTTACCATTAGTTGTATCAATAGAAAATTCCGCTATTGAATTTCCTTTCTGATAATACTCAGCCGCTTCGTCTCTTGAAGAAGGTTTTGTTTTTTGAGTTTGAAAATAATTAAAAACATCAAACAACGATGATTTTCCAGAGCCATTTGCTCCAATTAACAAAACCAACTTTGCTTGCTCAGGGATATTCTCAATGGTTAAATCCGTAAATCGCTTAAAGTTTTTAAGTTGAATACTTTTAATTTTCATATTTGAATTACCTTTCAATTTAAAATGAAATGATGAACAAATATACAAACTTGTTCATCATTTCACCAATCACTAAATCACTCAATACTAAACCTTCACCCACCCTTGACTTCTATGACTTTCCAAAATCCTCTCACAAATCAATAACTCTCTATATCCATCCGCAAAAGTTGGGAATGGAGCATTCTCAGGCATTTTTCCTGCGGCAACCGCTGCATAAACTTCTTTAAATAATTGCTTTGAAGTATCGGGGAAACCTTCATTATGTCCCCCTGGGAATGACATCAATGCACTTGCTTCTGGATATGCCAAAGATGGGTCACGCATTAATGATTGGTTGTAACCGTCACGATTACCAATCCAAATTTCGTTGGGTGCTTCGGAATTAAAAGCAAAAGTTTTGTTTGAACCCGAAATTTCTAATTTCAACTGATTTTTACGTCCTGCTGAAACTTGCGAAACCGTTACCAAACCTTTATTTCCATTATCAAAACGTAATAAAACGTTGGCGGTATCTTCTGTGGTAATATTGACATCGGCATAATCTTCGGGTTGTAACATTTTGCCAGAATACGTCTCCACGGGCTTCAAAGGCTTTTTACGAGTTTTGTGAATGGTGTTAAAATCAGCCATTACTTCAACCGTCTTCAAGCCTGTGATGTATTCGATTACGTCCATCAAGTGCGAACCAATATCCGCAATTGCACGAGAATCTCCTGATTTATCGGGTTCTAAACGCCAGTTGTAATCGGTATTATAAAAAAGCCAATCTTGCAAATACGAGCCAATAATTGAGTAAACATCGCCCAAATCGCCTTTCTCTCGCATGGTTTTCATCTGACGAACCAATGGGTAATATCGAAGGTTAAAATGCACAGCATTAACCAAACCAGTTTCTTTGGCAATCTGTACTAATTCCTCCGCTTCATGAAGGTCTTTTGCCAATGGTTTTTCACAAACAACGTGCTTTCCAGCCAATAGAGCCGCTTTTGACTGCGAGTAATGCAGGAAGTTTGGCGTACAGATATGCACACAAACGATGTCTTCCATTGCCAATAATTGCTCAAACGTACACGGACGTTCGATACCCAACTGAGCGGCTTTGGCGGTTGCCAATTCGATATTTACTTCACAAAGGGCAGTTACTTCAATATTTGGAAGACGACGAAGTGCCTCAATATGGGCAGGTCCAATAAATCCTGTGCCAACGACACCTACTTTAATTTTTTGCATTTTTTGGGTTTGTTATTTGGGTAAGATTTTTTTGGTTGTTTTACATCAAGAAAAGATATAACCAGTTGATAATTCCTTTTCTACTTGAAAATAATTTGTTTAACTGTGAACTACGAACTTCCGTAAAATGAAGTCATTATCTGGAATAAAATTACAATCATAATTCTCTAAACAGTCCTGCTTTACGTGCTTACTCTGATGTCTTGATGATTTTTCTACTGATGATTTTCTCACCTAATTTCATGTTGAGGATATAACTTCCTGTTGGATAATTGGATAAATCGAATTGTTCTTTATGTATTATCTGTGAACTTTTTGTGCTTTGTTCTACCAAAATTCTCCCCATCATATCCGTAAGCATGATGTATAACTTTTCAGGTTTGGGAGCATTTATTTCTATTTGGCAAATTGAACTTGTTGGGCTTGGAAATACATTAACAAAAGTGGTTGCTTCCTCTTCTTTACCCAAAATAATTACTTCAATTTTTGATTTTCCTGACGCCGTCCCCACTCCACAAACGTTTTTAACTTCTTGAATAGTAAAAAAAGTTGTTGCTAATGGTTTGAATCCCAAGGTGTAAGGACTCATAGATGCCGTAAATTCTCTGCCATCAGAGATCTTTAATGTCCAAGGGGCATCACCTGTTAAATTCACTTTAACCTTAACAGAATCTCCGTAATAAACTTGTAAGCTATCAGATAATTTTGCCGTTGGTAATACTAATTTCTCATACGCAACCACGGGTTTTGTGTAGCTATAACATCCATTCCTGTTAAGTAACACTCTGTAAGTTCCTGCTTCATTAACTTTTAGGTTGCTATTTTTTTCATTCGGTAAAATGACTTTGTTTTTATGCCATTCGTAGGCTAATCCTTTCTCAGTGGAAGTCCTCAATTCAACTGTATTTTTTGGACAAAACCTTGCACTATCTTGTGGACTGATTGCATTTGGCACTATGTTTAAACTGATTAACGTATTATTAGAAACAGCTTGACAATTTTTAAATTTAGTTTTCACACTATAATTTCCAGGGTCACTAATATTTAACAAATAAGAACCTTTTTCATTTAAAATATCAACACCATTTTTTTGCCATTGATAGGCATACCTTAGGGTTGAATCTTCTATAAATTCATGTCCTCCATAATAATTTTGTGCATTATTTACGTTAGCATAAATCTCCGTTTTTTGATTTTCACAAAGACTGATTTCTGTGGGAACAATCACAGAAAACTGCCCCATTTTTACATCAATAGGTTTCCCAATTGCCTTACATCCCCCTTTAAAGTTTGTTTCGAGCGTATATTTTCCAGATTCTTTTGCATAGATAGATGGGGTATCTTGATTTTTTAAAACCACGCCGTCTTTTTTCCAGATATTTGATATTGCACGGCTATTATTCATATATCCATAGTATAATTGAACCGAATCTGAACAGCTAATCAAAGATGAAAAATAGGATGTTAAAGCAATCTCTGGACTACCAATTTTAACTTGAACAGTATCGGAAGCATAAGTGCAAGAACTACCATCTTCGTAAGTCATCTTACCAACTTGATAAAAACTTCCACTTTCTGATGGAAAAATATATTGAGAATAACCTCCATAATTATTATTGACACTATCTTTCTGATAAGTTTTATCATTTTTTCGCCATTCTAACACCTGTGTTTTTAGCTGAATTTGCTTGTTATTTTCATCATAAAAACTGGAATAAACCCCAAAGTAATTTGATAAATAAATACTTTGACCTTCGCAGGCTTGAAGATTACTGTAATAAATTTTTGAGGTCTGTGTTCTAAAAGAAACATTAAAATTATCAGAATATCTTAGGCATTCTCCTTCTTGGACTCGTAGGGTATAATTTCCATCTTCTGTAATTTTGATAGCGGGATTTTTGGCATTAGGTATTAATAAACCGTTTCTATACCACTGCACTACTATTCCCTTCTTAGCCAAATCTATAACTTCTTGCTGACGCAATTCTTCCGTATTTTTATAAGTATATCCAGTATAATACAGATAAGCGGGTGTTCCTTTGCAAATCTGATAACCATTATTATAATTGTAATTTAGATTTGTTCTCAATGAAACATTCGCTTTGACATTATCTGTGGCGATAACAGTGAATGGTTCTGATTTTGTAGAGCAAGTGCCATTAATTATTTCAAGCGTATAATCTCCTGCTTTTGTAGCGGTGATTTCGTACAATTGAGCCGTATTAATAATCTCCCCATTTCTTTTCCATGAATATTGTAAACTTAAAGTTGAATCCAAAGAAGAACGAAAATAGCTATTAAGTATGAAACTACTACCACTACAAAATGACAGAGGTGACCTTGAATATTGACTGTAAATTTCTGGTTTTTCAATTGTTCCAATTTTTACGTCTTTACCTTGAACTTGTACTTCATAACCCAACTGCCCTTGTGCTTGGTCATAACTTGGATAAGACTTATAAGCACAACCGTCCATATCAAAACTGACATCATAACGTCCTGATTTCTTTGCAACTGTAAAGGTTTTTTTTTCGCCTTCAATATCTTTCCCATCCAAAGTCCATTGGAAATTACTGAGCTTATAATAATTGCTGTTGAAGTTCAAAGAAAGAATAGATTGTTTACAAGCAATGGAATTACCATAAATTTGAGTGTAAGGAGTGTAATCTTTTGTACTGACTTGCGGGGAGTTCAAACTTTGCGTATTATCCGAAGCTTTGATGTAGTAAGTAAAACCAAGCCGTGAATATATATAATCAAACTTTACTTTTGCAGGACTTTGGCTAAATGTGCCTAAATTTAAAAGTTCACCCGTTTCATAATACTTTGCATAAACCGTGTATTTTGTATCCGTTGCAAAGTTTCCAATGATTTTGAATGGAATTTCAACCGTTGAATTGCTGCAAATATCTTTATAAGTCGCTAATTTTTCTAAAACAATTGCCTTACAATTACCTGATTTATCAATTTTTATATTGACGGAATCTTTCACCTCACAACTTGATGTGTAGGCAGTAAAGACGTAATAGCCTTCTTTGGCAGGCGTTAATTTATCAATATCTAATAAATATTCTCCATTAAATTTATTTGGACCAGAAATAACAAGTTTTTCAAATATCTCTGTACTATCCGTAAGTTTTGATTTTGGCAAGAATTGTAGTGGTGCATTTTCACAACCCAATAACGTTTTGGGTAATATCAAACTTGGCGAATCCTGGACTATCACTTTTGTGGTGGCAGAGAATTTACAGCCATCTGATTTGGTAAG
>JAYUOX010000135.1:0-5081 GCA_043760595.1 Cytophagales bacterium | reverse complement strand
AAAAATCAATATGGAAGAGATTGCAACAAAGCTGAGGAGAATTCGTGAGATATTTGGGTATAGTCAAGACTATGTGGCGAATCGGATGGGGATTTCTCAACCTGCCTATTGGCAAAAAGAAAACGGAA
This sequence comes from Cytophagales bacterium, assembly GCA_043760595.1. Classification (GTDB taxonomy): domain Bacteria; phylum Bacteroidota; class Bacteroidia; order Cytophagales; family Spirosomataceae; genus Arcicella. Next base: position 4,953 of record JAYUOX010000135.1, on the reverse strand, counting down.
AAAGAATGCCTTCGGAAGAACGTTTTGAGCAAATTGCCGAACTATATAACCTAACCGTTGAGGATTTAAAGTATGAAGAATTAAACACAGTTTTGATAAAAGTGCATAAAATGCAGATTGTGATTTTGGAAAAGAAAGTACCGATGGGAGTTTGAAAGATTCTACTGGACGAAATGAGACCACAAATTGAGCGGATTTATACTGGGACGCATAGTCGGATAAAATATTAAACATTAAAATCCGACTATGCGTCCCAGTATAAATCCGCTCAATCCGTACAATCTGTGGTCTAATTTGCAATCTTATTAATCTTCTACTTAAACCTTGGGTCAATCACCTCACTTTCTTCGTCATTCCTTTTAAATTTATAAGCAATCAAAATTTCGTGTGAACCGCTGTCATATTGTCCTTTGGCAGTTGAAATATTGTAGGCATATCCAAACCTAATTTTTGGGGTGACTTGTATTTCGGTGTAAGCAATAAACGCATCTCCCAAACGGGTTTGACTGCTGGCTTCGTTAAATTTATCGTTAGCAGTTCTTAATGAACCACCTATCAGAAATTTATCCATAAAACTTGCTTTTACATTAAAATCAAAAGCCACGGGGGCATTTTCAATCATCTTCGCTAAAACACTTGGCATCAGTTTTATTGACTTATTTAATCTAAAATCATAGCCAAACATTCCGAACATAAATCGGTTGGTGGAGGCGTTATATTTTGAATTTAGATCGCTAATTATACTCAAATCATTCCTCACAATTTGGGGAACTGAAACAGATAAATACCATTTTTCGTTTGTTAAATTTATGCCCGTTCCAACACTTGGGAGGGCTTTGTTGATGTTTTGTCCAAAGTTTGGATCTTTTGGGTCGATGAGTTGTACATTCGTAAAATTGGCTCTAAAATTGGTCATTCCTGCTTGTACGCCCATCGTTAGGCTTATTTTATCATTAAATCGAACTTTGTAATGATAAATTCCGTAGCCTCCCGTTGATTTCAATATTCCTGCCACATCGTTATAAATCTGAAATCCCAAACCCATTTTTTCATTTCGGAAAGGTAATTCAACCACAACCGTTTGAGTTTGTGGGTCGCCCTCAAAATCTCCGCCCATAAGCTGTTTACGATAAATCACTTTTGCAAGATTTTCCCCCATTTTGGAAGAAGTCATCGCTGGATTTATTGCCATCGGGTTAAAAAGATACTGAGAATACATGGCTTCTTGCTGAGCAAAGGTGCTTAAAGAAGTGAGTAAAAGGAATATTGGCAGGAGATATTTTTTCATTTTTTGGCGGAGCTAAGATAGAACGCAGGCTGGGTTCAAAACCCAGCCTGCGTTATTCCTAACTTTTAACTTATTTAATAGCTGACTTTGTTTTAACCACACTATATGGAACGCAAATGTTTGGTTTACAGCAATTTATGCTGATAAATTCGGCAGGGCAACATCCACCCGCTGGACAAATTCCTTCCAAAGTTGTGAAGGTATATTTTCCTGGGGCTGAAACTCTATAAGTTGCATTAGTTGCTCCTGAAATCACCACATCGTCTTTATACCATTGAATTTGTGTGTAACCCGTTGGCACAGAAATATCGTATTGGTCACCGCTTCCATCGCAAATTTCCACTGGTACATAAAAACAAGTTGTGGCATTATCATCTTCCAATAAAGGATTGGAAGTTGATGTATTTGTGGTAAACGTATTGCCTGGCTTTGAATCAATATCCGTTTCATTGCAAGTAAATATTTCAGCCCGATTAAAGAACGTTCCTTGATACTGTGCTTTTACAGAAATCGAAAGCGTAACTGACTGACCAACAGCGACATTGCCAATTGTCCAGATGCCCGTGGCGTTGTCATAAGTACCGAAGGCAGTTGCATTAGTTTGATATAAAACATTCGCTGGCATCAAGTCTTTCACAGTCACTCCCGTTGCTGGATTTGTGCCTTCGTTTTTAACCGTAATAGTATAAGAAATTACATCGCCAATAACTGCTTTTTTCTGATTTACTATCTTTGTTAATGATAAATCAACTTGTGCCATTGGGGGTACTGTACCTGTAATCGTGAATACTGCATAAGCCGTTGCACAAACATCATTTCCATTGCAAGCCTGATACTGAACGGAGTCTTTTCCTACGTAACCCGCTTGTGGTGTGTATGTAAATGTACCGTTAGTTGACAGTGTTAAACTACCATGCAAAGGCGTTGGAAATGGCGTAATTTTTACGGTCAAACCGCCCGTTGGAGTGTCGTTTGTAAGAATGTTTCCAGAAACCGAAGTATTAACGTTTAATGAATAAGGGTCACGAACTGCCACGGGTGCTGGACCTGTGATGTTGACAACAATATAGGCTTTATCGCAAACGCTACTTGCATTACAGGCTTCATATTCTACCGAATCTTTTCCTACATAACCCGTGTTTGGCGTGTAGGTAAACGCACCCGTTGAAGAGATTGAAATACTGCCGTTTAGTGGAGTGCCTAAGGTTGAAGTTTTCACGGTTAAACCCGTTGTTGGAGAATCATTTGATAGAGTGTTTCCCGTAACAGCGGTGTTGATATTGGTCGTAAAAAAATCACGAACAGCATCAACCGCAGGGGCTGAACACAAGGGAGCAATACATTGATTTAAACTCTCAAAAACGCCTCCTGCCTTCACAATTGGATTGTCATAATCATAAGGATCAGCAGAAATTTCAACGATTTCGTTCATGCCTGTGATTGGGAAATCATTTACGGCATCGTCGGTATGCCAACGGAAATTTACGCAACCCGTTGTGTTGACGATGTCAAATTGAATGCACGCAACGGTTACATAATCCGTATTACTCACCAGTTTTGCACCAGCGTTACTACCTGAATATAAGACGTTTAGCGAAACAATTCCTTTTGTTCCATCGGGAGAAACTTGCGTTCCTATGAGGGTTTGACCTGCATAATTCAAGTCGCTGGCAGGAGCGGCATTTGAAAAATTTTCTTGGAGAACATTCACTGGATCTTTCACCACAAGCGGGTCAAAATCAAAGCGAAAATTACCATCGCCCATTTTGAAGGTCGAAGCAGCGTCGTGGGCTTTTACCTGTACTTGTATTGTAATTTTCTTGGCGACACAATCACTATTTTTGAGCTTGATTCTGACATCAAATTTTCCATTTTGTGCTTGTAAGTCAAAAGACGATACCATACTGAGTAGTATCATCAGACAAGTCGTAGTGGCGGCTAAAACTTTTCTCATGTTGTTGTATTTGTTTGCAACCACATAGGTTCAATGAGTGAATGATTTAATGATAGAATGAGTGAATATTTGTAGGAATCACTTATTATATTATTGAATTTCTAATCTCATTTTACTCTTACGTGGTAATTATTGTAAATTTTTAATGATAAATGTTGGTTACTTTTGGCGGGATAAATCCAATGATAAAATGATAGAATGATAGAATAATTTTCACGTAGATATTCACTTACTCTATCATTCTATCATTCACTCATTAGTACTAATACATCACAGTCATAAATCTCGTAAAATCCTTACCGTCAGCACGTTTCACTACGTAGTAATAAGTACCTCTGCCGATTGGTTTTTCGTTGTCTAATCCATCCTGATTTGGTTTTCCGTCCCAATCACCTTTATAGTTTTCAGCACGATAAACCAACTTTCCAAAACGGTCAAAAATCTGAATGTCCATGTTGATTCCTTCGGGATTTTTGATTTCAAACTTGTCGTTTACACCATCTCCATCGGGTGAAAATCCTTCTGGAATAAAGAATGTTTCGTTATTTGGATTTTTTGCATCCGCTGAACAAGCCTTTGCTAAATCAATTTTGAAACCCTCAAAAGTTCCCGTTGATTTGGCATTTAATAATTGATAATCTTGGGTTCCATCGGCGGCTTTATTCAAAATTACTTCGTTCATCCCCGTACACGGAAAACTCTTTCCTTCGCCTTCATTCCACTTCAATTCTAAGGTTGATTTTAGGTCTGAAATGTCAAATGTTAAAGTTGAAACCGTCATAAATTCCGTGCCGACTTGGGTTGCCCCTTCACCCGAACCACCATAAAAAGTGTTCAATGAAATGATGCCTTCCTTCATTCGAGCAACGCTACCATTGAGGTTGTGCGAGCCATAAAGATTGTCGGAAACTTCTCCTTTTGAAGAGAAAAAACCTTGCTTTTCGAGAAATGGATTGCTGATTACGGATGGATTGTAGGCGATGCGATAATTGGCATCTCCCATCATGAATTTAGATTTTTCATCATGGGCTTTGACTTGCACATCCACACTTAATTTGCGGGAAGCACAATCTAATTTTTTACTGGCGATTTTTACATCAAATACGCCATTTTGGGCTTGTATGGCACTATTGCCGAGGAGCGTAAGCCCAAGAATATATAAGAATTTTTTATTCATGACCATTAATTTTTTGTGCCAAATGGCGGTTTGTGAACAAAGTTCATGGTTGATATTACGTGTCTTGCAAATACCAAGCCAATTTTAAGGAGGAAAGGAGTTAGGAGACAGGAGGAATGTAATATTTGTTCAAAATCATTAAGTTGAAAGTTTGCTTTAAGAATTATGAACAAGGAATGAAGAATGTAGAAGGTAAAATATTACTTCTAAAATCTCCATTCTTTATTCAAAATTCTGACTTCTTTCTTCCTCCATTCCTCCTTTTTTCCTTTACTCTTTTCTTAATGCTGCACCCCTGAGAATTTCCCTGAATTTGTTTTCCAAAGAGAATTATCACCGAAGTTTGTGTCAGCATCCATATTGAAATCTCCTAACAGATAGACATCAAAACCACCCGAAATTATTCTCCATAGCTGTGAGTCATTGAAGTTAATATCATAGTTATCGTTGATATTTACCTTCTTACCATCACCCCCAAACATGGCGAACTTAGTTCCAATTGCTCTTTGTCCAGACGATGGAGGATTGGTTAAT
>JAYUOX010000134.1:0-43467 GCA_043760595.1 Cytophagales bacterium | reverse complement strand
TGCACAAAAGTTTCTCGATTGCCAACTTTTCATTTTCTTTAAAATCAGCAGCGTATAAAATTCTTTGAGGGTAATCAATTGGGACATTTTTAGGAATGGTAAAAACAGGGCAATGAGCATTTTTCATCACTTCTTGGGCGTGCGTTCCCAACCATTTGTCTATCATATCTGAAGCTCCTTGCGTACCCATCACAATCATATCTGCCTGCATGGCTTGGGCAACTTCCACAATTTTTTCAGAAGCAAAACCGTACTCAATTCGCTGCGTAACCCTTTCGGAAGGAATATTTGAATCGTGGATAAATTTGTTCGTAAATACATTCAAGTCTTCTTTCACGCTTTTTTCATTCAATGAAATAGCATTTTTAACTACCGATGAACCACTATTTGGCGGCACCATCGGGATATGATGGACGTGCAAAAATACCAAATTGGCATCGTACAATTTTGCCAACATACCTGCATAACGTGATGCGTGAGCGGCATTTTTACTAAAATCGGTAGGGAAAAGGATGGTTTTCATATTATTGTTTTTTGAGGATAAAATTTTACTGTACCACCAATCCCCCATCAATCACTTGAGTAGTTCCAGTGATAAATTGACTATCATCACCTGCAAGAAAAACTACTAATTTGGCAATTTCGATGGGTTCGGCGTAACGTCTCAAGGGAATTGAGGCTTCAAATTGTTTTTTGACTTCTTCGCCGTGTCCAGCGGATGCACCTTCTTCAATTGAACGCATCATTCGATTGTTTACGGGCGACGGATGCACGGAGTTTACCCTAATTTTTCTTGGGGCGGCTTCAATCGCTGAAACTCGCATGATACCTACGACAGCGTGCTTGCTCGTTACGTAAGCCCCCAAACCCGCAAAGCCCACGATTCCTGCAACTGATGAAGTCATTATCACACTTCCACCATCGTTCATCTGAGGCAAAACGTATTTATTCCCCAACCACATTCCTTTGACGTTTACCGCCATGATTTTGTCGAAAACGTCTTCTGGATAATCCACAAGCGGTTTTACAACGCCTTCGATGCCTGCATTATTAAAGAAAATATCAATTTTTCCAAATTCGGCAACGGCTTCATTGACATACTTTTGAACGTCCTCAGATTTGGAAACATCCGCTACGCAATACTTGATTCTTGAGCCTTCGAGTTCGTTGTCCACGATTTTGAGGTCGTGTTCGTTCATGTCCACCAAGAAGACTTTTGCTCCTTCTTCCAAGAAAAGTTTTGCCGTTGTCTTGCCAATACTTCCCGCCCCACCCGTGATGATGGCGACTTTATTTTCTAATCTTTTCATTATTTTGTTGTGATTAATTAGCTTTTTTAGAGGTATTTATATTTTGAAAATACCCTTTCACAAAGGCGTGTTGCTGGTTTTCGGTCATTTTGTCGGCATCTTCTACGCCAATATTTATCTCGTCAAAATGATGGTCTTCTTTCAAAATATTGAATAATTCAATTTTTGCATTAGTTGGTCCAAAAAGGAGAACTTCATCATAGTTTTTTATGATTTCCCCTAATTCTTTGTAATAAAGTCGTTGTTTTTGTTGCTCTTTATTGTGCATTACGTTTTCGCTTCGATTCAAAGTTTCTTCTCGGTCTTGATGCGTAAAAGTTGATTTCACGGTTTCGGTTGCCATTGAATCTTGGGTATATTCCATCAAATGAGCGGTTGAATGATCCATCCAGATGCCTAAATATTGGGTTGGTTTTATGATTTTCATATTATTTTTAGATTTTACTATTTTACAATTTCGCATTATACGCCTTCACACACCAGAGCAATTCTTTGATAAAAACACTCGACAATTTATCAGCCGATAGCTGAATATCAATAGCTTTTACAACAACAAAATCAACAAAATAATAATAATAATAATCGCCCCCACCGACAGATAAACGCCTCCATTCATCTCTGTAAGGGTCTTTTTGATGGAACGGACTTCTTTTCGGAATGCTCGTTTCTCAGACGATTTCATGTCGCTTTTATCCATCGTTTTGATTTCTTCCAAACGATTAATTAAAACTTGTGCTTCGGCGGATTCTGTTTTGGGAGATTCTTTTGGATTTTTAGTAATTGAAAAGGCAGGATTAAATGAGCATATCAGAAGGGCTGTTATGAAACAGAGGGCAAGTTTTTTTATCATCTTTTGTTTTGGTTGTGCGTATATTTCACAACAATACAAAGGTGAGAGTTTAGAGAATTAGAAGTCTTACAGAATTTTGTAAATAAGTTATATGATTCACAGGTTTAGGGGTTGGGTTTTAGGTGTTAGTTGTCTTCTTCCTAATACCTAAAACCTAACACCTAAATTACCTACATCCTTTCCATATACCAGCTCAACTGTTTTTCCAATTTTTGATACTTAAAAATTCTGTCAATAATGCCCTGCAAACGCATGAAGGCAGTTTCTGACTTCACAACGTAGTCTGTTGCTCCGTGGTGCATACAGTCGATGGCGACTTCGATTTTGTCCTGCGATGATAGCATAATTACGGGGATTTTGGGAATAACAGCCCTGATTTTGTCCAAAGTTTCTATGCCATTCATGGCATCTTTTTGAATACCATCCAAGTGATAATCCAAGATGACGATGTCGGGATTTTGGGATAGATGTTCTACCATGCTTTCGCCCGTGGCAAAAGTTACTATCGTGAAATCTCCGTGTTGAAGAAAATCTATTTCTAAGGCTCTCAGAAAAAGAGCATCATCATCGACTAAAAATATTGTTATTTTTTGAGAATTATTCATGGTTTTTATTATGTTTTTGTAAAGATTTATGGTAGATAATAGGTATGAGGTAGTAGGTATGAGGTGCCATGTCAAAATTTACTAATTTCAAACACCTACTACCTACTATCTACTACCTACTATCTACTACCTCATACCTACTACCTACTTACTACTATTTATCCGCTCCAATTCCTCCTTCAATTCCTCACAAGCCTGTCCACAAGCGGTTTCAATTTGTAATACCCAGTCGTCAATTTCATTGGCTAATTGCTGAGAAATGGCATATTCTTGAATTTTTTTAGCAATATTTTCAAAATTAGGTTTGATGCCTACAATCGAAAACGACGGAATCATTTTATGAACTGCACTGCCAAGGGTTGCCCAATCTTTGTCTTTTAGGCTTTGTTTCATCATCAAAATCAAAGGGGGCGTTTGTTCCAAATACAAAGAAATCATTTCCATCATCAAAGTGGGGTCAGACTTTGTTCGTTGGTTCAAATAACTGAGGTCGGTGTATCTTATTTTCTCTACAATGATAAACTTTTCTGGAATATTTTTCTTTACCAAACCCACAATTTTACTGTACAATAATCGTTCATCCACGGGCTTGGCGATGTAGTCGTTCATGCCTACTTCTTTACATTTGATTACGTCCACGGTGGTTACGTCCGCCGTGAGGGCAATAATCGGAATATCAGATTTCAGCACTTCACGAATATACTTTGTGGCTTCAAATCCGTTCATTTCGGGCATTTGTAAATCCATCAAAATGATGTCATATTTCTTGTGGGCTAATTTTTCGATGGCTAATTTTCCGTTAGAGGCTATGTCGGAACTGAATCCAAAATCATCCAAAAGCGTCCGCATCAATAATTGGTTCAGAGCCATATCTTCTACCACCAACACTTTTACATCTTTGATTTCGGTGTCTAATTCGATAATATCATTTACGGGCATTTCGTGGTTATTGGTTTTTTGGAAATTCAAAATAAAACTAAATTTTGAGCCTTCATTAAGTTCAGACTCTACTCGAATACTGCCTCCTTGTGGTTCAATGAGCTGTTTGACGATGGCTAATCCTAAACCAGTACCGCCAAATATTCTTGAAGTATTGCTGGATGCTTGTTGAAAATTCTCGAAAATAGTCGCTTTTTTATCTTCTGGAATACCGATTCCCGTATCAATTACTGAAAACTCGACACTTACACTTTCGTCATTTTCACTCAATTGCAGCACACTCACCGTGATTGTACCTTTTGAGGTAAATTTGACGGCATTGCTTATCAGATTCAGGATGATTTGGTGCAGTCGTACGGGGTCTCCCATCAAAATTTCGGGAATCCGTTGGTCGTATTTTTTGATTAATTGGAGGTTTTTTTCTTGAATTTTTGTTTCAAACAAATGCAACATTGAATTTATCGAAGAGGCTAATTTGAAAGGAATAATCTCGAAGGACATCTTGCCAGCATCCACTTTTGCCAAATCCAAAATATCATTGATTAACACTATCAGGGCATCGCCACTGACTTTGATTGCCGTCAGATATTCTTTTTGTTTGGCGGTCAAATCCGTTTTCAACAATACCTTCGTAAACCCGATGATGGCATTCATGGGTGTACGGATTTCGTGGCTCATATTGGACAGAAACTGTTGTTTGGATTTTGTGGCATCTTCGGCTTTTACTTGGGCAACTTTGGCATAGGAAGTTGCCAATTCAGCGAGTTCTTTGGCTTGGGTTAATTCTTTCAAGGTTTTTTGTAAAATATCATCATTTTTCTTTTGCTCAGTGATATCTCTGGCAACTACCACCGCACCCAGAACTTTCCCTTTCTCGCCTTTATAAACCGAGCCATTAAACAAAACGTGCGTTGGTTTGTGGTCTTTTATCGTGAGGGGATAATCACTGACAAAACCTTTCAAAAATACTTTTTTATAAATTTCTTTTGCTTTTTGGGGTTCGGTAAAATAATCGTAAAAGTCTGTCCCTAAGAGTTTTTGACGAATGATTCCCGTAACGTTTATCGTGGCTTGATTTACGTCCGTAATTTTTCCTTTTGGACTAATTACAATCAAGGGGTCATGGCTGGCTTCTATCAAACTTCGGGCATAATCAGACAATAATTTTTCCTTAGATTCTTCTATTTCTTTGTTTTTTAGGTTCAGTAATTCGTTCTTTTGTTTGAGTTCATCATTCACTTTTTGGAGTTCCAGAGTTCTATTCAACACCGCAATTTCCAAATCCTTGGTTTTTTGTTTTTGGTCGTCAATATCAGCATTAAAACCAATCCAGAGTTTCACCTCTCCGTTTTCTTCTTTTATGGCTCTTGCCTTGCAGGAGTGCCAACGGTATTCGCCAAAATGATTCAACATCCTCAATTCCATCTTGAAATCAGTTCCCGTTTCAACGGATTTAGCCCAGTTGTTTTGAGTTTCTTCCAAATCGTCAGGATGAATCCATTTTGCCCAGCCGTTTTCTACTAATTCCTCAAAAGTTGCTCCTGTGTAGTTCTGCCAACTTTTATTATAAAAAAATACCTTGCCATCGGGCGTGGCATTAGAGATTTTTTCAGGCATCATCTCCGCAATCATCCTAAAATGAGATTCACTTTCTTGAATTTGTTTTTTGATTAAAGCCTGCGGCGTTACCTCATTGGCAATAATCACTACGCCCTCAATATCTCCGTTGGGTCCGTGTTGGGCTTGATAGGCGAAGGTGTAATAAAAAGTCCCCTTCTGACCATTTCGAGTAAGGTTTATCGGTATTTCGTAGGCGTGATAGGTTTCTCCTGTGTCATAAACCTTTGCCAAAATATCGACATAGCCCTGTTCCACAATTTCGGGTAAAATCGTAAACAGAGACTTCCCAATCACATCTTTCCCCTTACCCCATGTTTCCACAATGGCATCATTCGCCAAATCCACAATCATATCTTTTCCCTTAAAAACCGCAATCATTGAGGGAGACGAATAAATTATATCTTGATAAAGTTGTTTGGTTGCTTCGGTCATTTTCAAGACTTGTGCAGGATCATGCATCATTTTATGAAGGATTATAATTGCTCAATTGGGCTTCTCCGTTTGTCTTTCAACTGTTTAAAGTGCGAAGGCGAAAGTCCAGTTACTTTTTTAAATTGGCTCGAAAGATGAGCCACGCTACTATAATTCATGCGGTGGGCGATTTCGGTAATATTCCATTCACCATAAATTATGAGTTCTTTGATGCGTTCCACTTTGTGAGAGATAATAAATTGTTCAATCGTTGTACCTTGTACTTCCGAAAATAGATTCGCCATGTAGGTATAATCATATTTGAGTTTTTCGCTCAAATAATCCGAAAAATTGACCTTAATAAGTTCATCGGCATAATGTACCATTTCTACGATTACGTTTTTGATACGTTCAATGAGCATCGCTTTTTTATCATCCATCAGTTCCAGACCCGCTTTCATAAGGGTTGATTTTAATTCCAAACGTTGTTCTTCGGATAAATTTTCCATGATTTCGACTTCGCCTAAATCAACTACGATAAAATGTAGTCCCATTTTTTTGAGAGCCTCTTTTACCATCATTTTACACCGAATACTGACCATGTATTTTATATATAGCTTCATAATTTTTACGTGCTTAGGATAGGCTTGTGTAAACACACAATAATTGGTAAAGGTGAGGATATTTAAGAGGAGTTAGTTATATAATTTCTGGGAGAACTTACATAATTCCCACATTTTTATCAATTTGATTTTGAAACGATTACACAACCTCCATCATAGTTTTCATCTTTTGCGTACCTTTGTGCCATAAACAACCCTCATCATGACTAAATTATTCAATTCCTTTCTTTTATTATTACTCGTAACTGCTTCATTATCAGCCCAAAAGAAAAAATCAAGTGCATCTTTTGAAACCGCCATGCCAGACCGCCCCAAATTGGTAGTCGGTATCGTAGTTGATCAAATGCGGTATGATTTTTTGTATCGTTATTCAGAAAAATATACTGACGGCGGCTTCAAAAGGCTTATGAATCAAGGCTTTAACTGTCGGAACAATCACTATGACTATGCCCCAACGGTAACGGCTTCGGGTCATGCCGCCATTTTTACGGGGTCAGTGCCTGCCATCAACGGAATCATCGGTAACGAATGGTTCAATCAAAAAACGGGCAAATCAGTTTATTGCGTAGAAGATACCTCCGTCAGAACGGTGGGGTCGGACAGCAAGGCTGGTTTGATGTCGCCCAAGAATTTATTGACCTCTACTATTACTGATCAATTGAGAATTGCGAATAATTTTCAATCAAAAACGATTGGAATTGCCTTGAAAGATAGAGGCTCAATTTTACCAGCTGGACATACTGCCAACGCTGCTTACTGGTTCGATTCAAAAAACGGAGCGTGGATTACTTCGACTTTTTATATGAATGATTTGCCTCAATGGGTAAAAGATTTCAATAACTTAAAAATGCCCCAAAAATACATGGCAGAAGGCTGGAAACCTCTTTTGCCCATAGAACAATATACCGAAAGTACACCTGATAATCAACCTTACGAAGCAAAATTATCGGGCGAAAAAACACCAACTTTTCCCCACGAATTAGCGGCACAATCGGGCGTAAATTTATTGGAAGTTATCAGAACAACACCCTTCGGAAATACTTTGACGAAGGATTTTGCGTTGGCTGCCATTCAAAACGAAAACCTCGGCAAAAGTCCCAAAACAGATTTTTTAACCGTCAGTTTTTCTTCTCCAGATTACATAGGACATAGTTTTGGACCAAATTCTATCGAAACAGAAGATACTTATTTACGACTGGATAAAGACATTGCGGAGATTTTGACAGCACTTGATAACTCTCTCGGAAAGGACAATTATTTAGTATTTCTCAGTGCTGACCACGGCGTAGCGGATGTCCCAGGGTTTGCTCAAAGTCAGAAAATGCCAGCGGGCGTAATGGATATGGGAATCGTGAGTAAAGAGATAAAAGCCGTTCTGAAAACTGCTTTCGGAGACGGTGAATTTATCAGAGCCGAAGACAATTATCAGCTTTATTTGAATGATACTTTGCTGAAAACCAAGAAGTTATCTTACGCCCAAGTTCATGCCGTGGTACGTGAGACTTTGTTAAAACGAGAGGATATAGCAGATGTAATTGATTTACACAATTTAGCCAATTCGACCTTACCAGACTATCAATTAAGTTATGTCAAAAATGGGCTAAATCCACGGCGAAGTGGGGATATTATGTTGGTATTAAATCCAAGTTGGTTCACGGGTAGAAAGCAAGGCACAACCCACGGAACATTATACAGATACGATACCCACGTACCACTTTTGTTTTATGGATGGAAAGTAAAAACGGGCGAGACAACGCTCAGAACCCGTATTTCGGACATTGCTCCGACAGTAGCAGATTTCCTGAATATCTTAGAACCCAATGGAAGTATTGGTAATGTGATTTTTGGCATTAAGAAATAAAGGTTCTACTATAATTTATACGGGACTTGTCATCCCGACGAAGGAGGGAACTGTCAGATTCTCTCAAAAACAAGATTGAAGGGATGAAATAATAGTTCCCTCCTTCGTCGGGATGACAGTCCCATATAAATCGTAAAAGAACCAAAATAAACATGAATTTTACAGAAACATTAGACACAAACCCCATCTTCAAAATTGTCTCTGAGTCAGCTAAACAGTTGAACGTCAGAGCCTTTGTGGTGGGTGGATTTGTCAGAGATTTAATATTACAACGTCCCTCCAAGGACATTGACATCGTATGCGTAGGCTCAGGAGTGGAGTTGGCAGAGTTAGTTGCCAAAAATTCTGGACGGGACGAAGTGTATCTTTCCGTATTCAAGAACTTTGGAACGGCACAACTCAAAATAGATGATTGGGAAGTAGAATTTGTGGGAGCGAGACGTGAGTCCTATCAACGTGATTCTCGCAAGCCCATCGTAGAAGACGGTACACTCGAAGACGACCAAAATCGTAGAGATTTTACCATCAATGCAATGGCTATCTCCTTGAATGACAGCGACTTCGGAGATTTAATCGACCCATTTGATGGACTGTCGGATATTCGTAAAAAAATCATTAAAACGCCCCTCGAACCTTCGATTACGTTCTCGGATGACCCCTTGCGGATGATGCGGGCGATACGCTTTGCGAGCCAGTTGAATTTTGATATTCACCCTGATACTTTTGATGCTTTAATCAAAGAAAAAGAACGTATCGAAATCATCTCGAAAGAACGAATTACGGATGAATTAAATAAAATTATTCTCTCTAAAAAACCTTCCTACGGCTTTCTGTTGCTTGATTCTTGCGGATTGTTGGGTTTGATTTTTCCAGAGTTTATTAAGCTCAAAGGCATTGAAACCGAAGAGGGTAAGGGACACAAAGATAATTTTTATCATACGCTCCAAGTCTTGGATAATGCCTCTCAAAAAACGGATGATTTATGGATTCGTTGGGCTGCGATTTTGCACGATATTGCCAAGCCTGCCACCAAGCGTTTTGTAAAAAATAAAGGCTGGACATTTCACGGACACGAAGAAATGGGGGCAAAATGGGTGAAAGGAATTTTTACGAATATGCGGTTGCCGTTGAACGAAAAAATGAGGTTTGTCAAAAGTCTGGTGCGTTTACATCTCCGCCCTATTGCTTTGTCGAAAGAAATCATTACCGAGTCTGCTTTAAGACGACTATTGTTTGAAGCTGGGGAAGATTTAGAAGGACTAATGATACTGTGTCGGGCGGATATTACTTCTAAAAATGGTGAAAAAGTAAAGCGATATTTACGCAACTTTGATATTGTCGAACAAAAACTAAAAGAAGTCGAAGAATCCGACAAACTCCGTCAATTTCAACCCGTTATCACTGGTGAAATGATTATGGAAACCTTTGGGATTCAGCCTTCTCGTGAGGTAGGAATTATTAAAATTGCAGTTCGTGAGGCTATTTTGGAAGGTACAATTACCAATACGATTGAATCTGGAATGCCTTTTTTGTTGGCTGAGGGGGAGAAATTGGGATTAGTAGCAAAACTTTCCGCACAGAAAAAGATATAGAGAACGACAGAATATATTAGTATTTACAGGTATTTGAAAGTCCCCAGATTTGCCAACTTTTTTGAAAGTTGGCAAATCTAATTCCAATAAATTATGTCGTACTCTATATAACAGTATCATTTTTTCTCTAAATTGTACCAAAAAACTATTCAACCCATGGCTCAAATACTTAATCGCCGTTTATTCCTCCAAACTACTGCGTTGGTTGGGGCGGCACTTTTATTGCCTGATTCACTTTTGGCAAAGAAAAAACCTAAGCAAAAAAACATTGGTATTCAGCTTTATTCGGTTCGTGATGAAATGAAAAAAGACCCTCTGGCTACCCTAAAAGCGGTGGCAGAAATGGGCTACAAAAACATCGAACACGCCAATTATGTGGAGGGGAAATTTTATGGTTATCAGCCAAAAGAATTTCGTAAAATCATTGACGATTTGGGTTTAGCGATGCGTAGCGGACATACCGTGATGGGTGGAAACCATTGGGACGCTGGCAAAAATGATTTTACCGATGTATGGAAACAAACCGTAGAAGATGCCGCTATTTTGGGTCAAAAGTACGTGGTCAGTCCGTGGTTGGATATTAGTCTTCGCAAGAGTTTTGACGATTGTAAGCGTTTTATGGAGGTTTTTAACAAGTCAGGAGAATTATGTAAAAAATCTGGGATGAAGTTTGGTTATCATAATCACGACTTTGAGTTTAGTCTTCGCTTGACGAGTGTGAAAGTTTACGATATTATCTTACAAAATACTGACCCAAATTTAGTTACACAACAATTAGACATCGGTAATATGTACGGTGGCGGAGGTCGTGCGGTGGATTTATTGAAACAATATCCAGGTCGTTTTGAATTGATGCACGTAAAAGATGAAATTAAAGGCGAAAAAGAAGCCTTTGAAAGCACCATTCTGGGAACAGGTTTAGTAGGTGTGGCGGATGTACTAAAATTAGCTGCCAAAAATGGCGGCACAACTGAGTACATCGTTGAACAAGAATCTTATCAAGGCAAAGCTCCGCTCGATAGCATGAAAACGGACTTGGAATGGATTAAACAAGTAAAATTCTAAGGTTTTAATTGCTGATAAAATTCTCCCAAAGCACAGGCTAATTTAGTAGCCTGTGCTTTTTTATGTTTAATTTCTGTAAAATATTGTCGTGTTTCACCGCTTGATAAGTTTCAAATAAAAATTTTCAAAAGTTATTGCTATCCCAAAATAAAAGCCATTTCTTTGCGTACTTCTTGTATTTCAATCAAACAATTGCTCTTAATAAAATACTAACAAAACCATTATTCTCCGTTTTTGAGAGCAAATTATTATTCATTTTATTTCTTTTATCATTAACACTTTAAAGGTGCGTTTGTGCCATTGTATTGACCATGAGTTTAAAATTTAATAATCAGGGCGGCTCTGACCGTGAGATTAAAGGGTACGACTACCTAACCCCAAGTGCAGATGCCGAGAAATATAAAGCATCATCAACCATCAAAAGTACCACACTCCCTCCAAAAGTAGATTTACGGGCGTTTATGACTGCTGTCGAAGACCAGAAGAGTCTTAGTAGTTGTACTGCCAATGCCGTTGCGGGGGCGTATGAATACTTGATTAAAAAGTTTTTGGCTAAAAAAGCCTTTGATGTCAGTCGTCTGTTCATTTACTATAATGCTCGTTTGAGAGCGGGCTATGAGATAGAGGACAAAGGGAGTCATATTCAGTATGCCGTAGATAGTTTAATGAAAATTGGGGCTTGCAAAGAAGATACTTGGGTGTATGATTTGAAAAGTGTGAATAAAAAACCAAATGAAGAATCTTACATTGCAGCGGCAGATTTTAAGATTGAGAAGAAGAAAATAATTCCAACAAAATTAGAAACATGGAAACAGGTTTTGGCAGAAGGTTATCCCATTGTTTTTGGTACAGCTTTGTTTTCATCGTTTGATACTTGCACAAAAAACAAGGGAATTGTATCTATGCCATCGCCTGATGAAACAGGTAGAAAAGCACACGGCTTGCACGCCATGTTGTGCGTGGGCTATTCTGAGGTGGATAAAATGTTTATCGTTCGTAATTCTTGGGGTGATAAATGGGGTGATAAAGGCTATTGTTATATGCCCTTTGAATATTTGATGAATGCCAAATTTAATTTGGGTGATAGTTGGATATTCGGACGTTCAACGCCAATTCCAGATGCTGATGAAACGTGGATTGATAATAAAAAATCAGTAATTGATGGAGGAAAAGGCTATGACAGAAACGATTTTCAATTCTATAAACCCAACGATTATGCCACTTTTGACATCTGGGAATTTGTGGATGTTTACGAATATGACGAAGAAGTAACCGAAGAATATGATGAATTGGAATATGAAGGCGAAGGTGAGTATGATGATATTTTAGGTCAATACGGAGAAGAGGAGGAAGAAGAATCTGACGAAGAAGAAGAAGAATCTGACGAAGAAGAGGAAGAATCTGACGAAGAAGAGGAAGAATCTGACGAAGAAGAGGAAGAATCTGACGAAGAAGAGGAAGAATCTGACGAAGAAGAAGAGGAAGAATCTGACGAAGAAGAAGAGGAAGAAGAATCTGACGAAGAAGAAGAGGAAGAAGAATCTGACGAAGAAGAAGAGGAAGAAGAATCTGACGAAGAAGAGGAAGAATCTGACGAAGAAGAGGAAGAAGAAGAATCAGAGGAGGAGGAGGAAGAATCAGAGGAGGAGGAAGAAAAATAATGCAAAAAGCACAGGTTATAACGTAGCCTGTGCTTTTTGTTGTAATAAGTAGATGAACAAGGTTGGAAACCTATTTTGCTCTTGAACCTGTACAAATCATGATTGAACCAAATTTATTAAAAGTATGGTCTATACTTTTATTGTAACAAACTAATAATGACCAATCCCTACGTCTCATAAAATCCCCTTTTGGTAGATTCCACACACAAATAAGCACTAAGAAACAATATTTTAGAGATACCTTTGTTCTATTAAATTATCATCAAACAAATTAATCTCTCAGTGAAAAAACTATTCTTACTCTTATCCCTATCGTTTACCTGCCTGACTATATCAGCCCAAAAAATTAACGAAAAGTATCAGTATCATATCAATAAAGCTACCAGTGAAATCATAATTGATGGAAAGTTGGACGAAGCCCAATGGCAACGTTGCGAAACTGCTACGGATTTTTGGATGGTTACGCCCGCAGATACCTCACGAGCAAAATGCAAAACTGTGGCGAGATTTACCTATGATGAGAAATATTTTTATTTCGCTGTTATCAATTCTCAACAAAAAAAAGCCCCATACATCGTAGAATCGCTGAAAAGAGATTTTAATTTTGGACGAAATGATAACATCTGGCTCATTCTTGAACCTTTTAATGATTTGACAAATGGCTGGGTGTTTGGTTCAAATGCCGCTGGGGCTCAATTTGACGGGCAAATTGGCGAAGGTACAAATCTCAATCCAAACTGGGATAATCGTTGGATTTCTCAGACCAGTTTTGATGGTCAAAATTGGATTCTGGAAATGGCTATTCCCTTTAGTTCTCTGCGTTATAAAGCCAACGAAACCACTTGGGGTATGAATATAAGTCGTTTGGATTTAGGTTCAAATGAAAAATCAGCTTGGGCACCCATTCCCCGCCAGTTTTTTTCGATTACCCTCGCCTACACGGGTTCGTTGATTTGGGATAACCCTCCGCCAGCACCCAAAACCAATATCTCCATTATTCCTTATGCTTTGGGAGGAATTAGTCAGAATTTTGAGAAAAAAGAAGCATCCGTTTTTAGAAAAGATTTTGGCGGAGATGCCAAAATCGCCGTTTCACCATCGCTCAATCTTGACCTAACGGTTAATCCAGATTTCTCCCAAGTGGACGTTGATCAGCAGGTTACGAACCTCAATCGTTTTGAGTTGTTTTTTCCAGAACGCCGTCAATTTTTCTTAGAAAATTCTGATATTTTTAACAGCTTCGGAAGTATGGAAACTCGTCCTTTTTTCTCTCGTAGAATTGGTCTGGGAACTGCCATTCAATATGGTGCAAGATTGAGCGGAAAGATTGACAATAATTGGCGAGTTGGGCTTTTAAATATTCAAACAAGTGCCAACCGAGATACGTCTGTGGGGCTTCCTACCTACAATTATACCGTTTTTGCCTTGCAACGGAAACTATTTTCACGGTCTAATATTAGCATGATGATTGTTAATAAAGACGGAATAGGATTTGATTCAGAGAACCTCAAAAAAGGGTTTAATAAGTATAACCGTAACGTAGTTTTGCAATATAATTTAGCCTCAAAAAGTAATACTTGGACGGGCAAAGCTGCCATTATGAAATCATTTACGCCCCAAGAAACTACGGATGATTTTACTCATTATGCCAGTATTACCTACGTAAACAGGGTTTTGGACATTGGTGTAAACTATACCCGTGTGGGCGAAAATTATAGTTCAGAAGTGGGCTTTGTTCCACGCAAAGGGTTTCATCATATTGTGGGGTCATTTGGCTACTTATTTTATCCAAAAGCATCAAATAGTTTGCTAATATCTCATGGACCTAAAATGTTTAATTTTGCCTACATCAACACCCGTATAGACGTTCCGCTGGATGTTTCATTGTCATCCGATAACTCCACAACACACGTAGTAGGCTATAATTTTACCTTCCGAAATCGAGCAACTTTTGATGCCTTTGCGGCTTACGATAACATCATACTGTATTCAGCTTTCAACCCAATTAACCCTTATTTGAGAGATGTTTTTGTGAAAAATAGAAGTGAACATACTTGGACTTCGTGGAGTACCAGTTTTATGTCCACACCCCGTAATTTATTTACTTATGGTTTTAACTCACGCTACGGAACATACTTTGGTGGAGGAACCCGTTTACGATTGAATACTGAAATTGGGTATCGTTTCCAGCCTTTCGTAAGTCTCTCATTATCAGCCGAATATAATAAAATTAAAGACGTAGATGTATTCAGAAATATTGGTGGGAATGTATTTAAAACCAATGACGAAAATCCTATTTTGTCGGGGACAGATTTTTGGTTAGTTCAGTCGAAATTTGACATAACGTTCACCAATAAAATCTTTTGGACAACTTATTTTCAGTACAACGAACAAGTCAAAAACGTGAATCTCAACAGCCGCATTCAGTGGCGATATAAACCCGCTTCGGATGTTTTCTTGGTGTATTCAGACAATTATTTGCCCACCGATTTAGGCATCAAAAACCGCTCAATTGTCTTGAAATGGAATTATTGGTGGAATATTTAGGTCAATTAACAATGAGTAATTATCAATTGACAGTTTGAAAAATGAGCAATAAAAAGCCGATTCGAAATTTCAAATCGGCTTTTTTTGATAATTGCTTATTGATAATTGTTATTAGTCTATGATCGCCTGGTAAATCAAATTTTCAAACTTATCAAACAAGTCTCGGTTATGGGTACTTGGATATATTTGAGTCATCAATACTGCCACAACTTGCTCTTTTGGGTCAATCCAAAAGGTAGTATTGTACAACCCTGCCCAAGCCAAACGGTTAGGAGAACCTAATTTTCTGTACGAACTCTGAGCAGTTTCTATCGAAAATCCTAAGCCAAATTTTGTTCCGTTGGCATTGATACTGAGGTCTCCGATTTGATTATTACTCATAGATTCGATGCTCTTTCTACTTAAAATCCTGACACCGTTTAGCGTACCATTATTCAAAATCATCTGCATAAATTTCATATAATCCGCCGCAGTTCCCGACATTCCACTGCCTCCCGAAAAGTACGATTTAGCTCCACGAGTAGGAAAATACGCATTTTTTGCTTGTGGAAAAGGCATGGCATCCAACAAAGTATTGTTGATTTCGGTGTATAAATGTACCATACGATTTTCTTCGGATTCGGGTCTAAAAAAGTGCGTATCTTTCATATCCAAAGGTTTTAAGATACGTTCTTCACAAAAGTCAGAAAGGGTTTTACCCGAAATAATTTCTACCAAATATCCAGCCATATCAATGCCCATACCATACGTCCATTTGGTGCCAGGAGCATGCAGGAGAGGTTGTTTTGCTAAAACTTTCATCTTCTCGGCTATGGTTACATTCTCCATATTTGCCCCGTCAGGGATTTTGGCTTTGCCATAAACCACACCCGAAATTTTACTATTCGTAAAGCCGTAACCAATGCCCGAAGTATGCGTAAGTAGCTGACGGATAGTTACTTCCGAAGGCGATGGTTCAGAAGTATAAGTAGAATCCTTAGCGTTTACTTCCTTCAAAACCACAGGATTTTTGAACTCAGGAATGTATTTAGAAACGGGGTCTTCCAATAAACATTTGCCATCTTCGACCAACATCATAATCGCAGTCGTAACAATAGGTTTGGTCATAGAAGCCAACCTGAAAATATCATCGACTTTCATATCTTGCTTGTTGATACCATTTGTACCGATGTTGGTTGAGTAAATGATTTTGCCTTTACGGGCAACCATCGCCACCGCCCCAGGAATCCACTTCTTATCCAAATGGTCTTTGAAATGAACATCGATTCGTTTGAGCAATTCCGTTGAAACACCCACGCTTTCAGGGCTACCAAGGGTCAAATCAGTACTCGTTTTTTGAGCGATTAGGCTAAAATGTAGGGTGAATAAAAGACTGATAAAGGTTAATTTTTGATTCATATTTTTGAATGGTTTTGTTTGAACTTAAAGATAGGTATTTTTAGGGTAATTCTAAAAAATGGAGAAATCTTTATGAAATAACAAACGTACATAAATAACGGTTGAATAAATACCATTATGGTACTTGTCATGTTGAATGAAGTAAAACATCTGTTTGAATAGTACATGATCAGACGTTTCACTTTGTTCAACATAACAAGAATGATACAAGCTAATTACTCAAACTTAATATTTTGAAATCATTTGTAATTTTTATTGCACTAAATATCAACCTCTTATCGCAAGAGTTTAGGCATACTATAGACATAAACGAACCATCACCGTACACGAAATTCAACATAGAATTGAAAGGAGAGAAGTACGAAAAACGATTAAATTTCAGAGAAGGTTTGATTTTGATTTATATTACTAATCGAAAAAAATATGCCTACATGGATGGCAACGCCAACGTAATCATTCCACCTCAATACGATGAATTTTTGTGGTTTGGGGAAGGGCTTGCTCCCGTGCGGAAGGGTAAAAAATGGGGATTTATCAATACAAAAATGAAACTAATTATTCCATTTTTGTATGATGAAGTTGGGCTTTTTTATGAAGGGAAAGCAGGGGTGAAAATTGGAAGAAAGTTAATTCAGATAGACACAAATGGGCGAATTTTTTGATTGATAATCTTAACTTGAAAAGTGTTTTAAACACTAATGTTACATAATAAGTATTGAGGTATTTTGTAGAATATCGTTAAAATGAAAACGAAATTATAAAGATTAAATCGCAGAATCGTTTTTATACCTTGACTTACCCCTCCCAAGGGTTTTGAACCTTTGGGAGGGGTAATGCGATTTAACGTTTATAATTCTGAATGAAAATTCATAAGTTTGAAAACCCTTTTTAATCCGTTTAAAAGCATTTTTTGACGTTATTTAAAAATAAAAATAAAAATACTCTTATTTTTATTTGTTTATATTTTAACAAAAATATAACTTGCCCATGTTATCCGTAAAATAATATTCTCCTCAGTAGTCCTTATATAAATACATTAAAACCTTTTTGTGTTGCCTAATCCCCTAATTTTTAGGGGCATGAATTTTATTGTATTTTAAAATGTAATATCGCAAACTCAACATACTTAAAAACCAACAAACAAAAATGAAATTAAGATTATTTTCCGCCTCCCTGATTGTAGGGACTTTTATGTTTACTTCATGTTCGGATATTCAAGAGCCATCTTCGGTAGCACAGAACCAAACTATTTCAAAAGAAACTGCCGCTAAAATTAATGCACTTGGTTTTAGTGCAGCCAATGCAACCAAAATTGCAGAAGGATATTTGGTCGAAAAGGACATTGTCCTAACCGATGTAGATTTGGCGAAAGGTGCTTTGATGTACGATAAATCTGCTCCCAAAGAAGAGCAATACCGTACTACTCAGTTAGTTACAGGTTTACCCAGAACCATTAGAGTGAAAGTTTCGACGACACTCCCAGCTATTTTTGTACAAGCAACCGATGAGATGATTAACCGATATAATTCACGAAATTTATTAATAAGATTTCAGCGAATTACCAGTGGAACGGCTACCATCAATATCACCAAAGATGAGACTTTACCTTCGGGTGTGTTAGGATCTGGTGGATTCCCAACTTCATTAGGTAATCCATTCGGAACTATCAAAATGAAGCCTTCAACTTTTGGGAGTAGTCCAAGTTTGGGATATGTAGCAACTGTATTAACCCACGAAGTAGGACATTGTATTGGTTTCCGCCATACCGATTATTTTGCTCGTGTATGTGGTGGTGGCAACGAAGGATCAGCTGGTATTGGAGCTATTTTGATTCCAGGAACACCATCTTCGATTGATGCAACATCATTTATGATTTCATGTACAGGAGGAAACATTCCATTCTCAAATTTTGATAAAATTGCATTGGACGCTATTTACTAAAATTATATTTTCAACAAACTGAATACTTTTTACGTTTGCGATATTAACAAAAACAGGCTCTGATTAATTTTAGAGCCTGTTTTGGGTTAAAAATCGTTTTAAAATAGCTTTTTACCTAACTTTGGAACTAAAATATTCTCAAATCTATTTTGAAACGGTCTCTTAGAAAATCCATCAACTTGAAAAACCTTTTTTTTCTTTTAGTTTTCTTGTCTTCTGCCACTTTCGCCCAAACGATTCAACCCGAAAGTAATGTTGCTGAGATGGAACTGAGTTTGAATAAAATCAATCTCGTTCATCGCTTTTTGCCTTTGATAAATGGCGAAGGTTTCAACATTGCCATCAAAGAAAACAAGATAGATTCTTTGGATATTGATTTTCGAGGGCGGTTAATTCGGAATAATTTAACATCATCTTTATTTTCAAATCATGCCGCTGATATGGCTACGATTATGGCGGGTGGGGGCAATAATTCTGCTTTTCGTAAAGGCATTGCTTGGAAGGCGAAAATCATGTCAATCTCCTTTTTAAATCTTTTGCCAGAGTCGGATGATTTTTATCGAAAAAATAAAATTTATCTCGAAAATCATTCCTATGGTACTGATATTCAGAACGTTTATAGTGGTAGTGCCGTAGCTTATGATGCTTCAATCAGTCGCTTGAACGATGTTCTGCACGTTTTTTCTTCTGGAAATGCTGGAAATATTACATCCACCGATGGGAATTTTAAGGGTATCGCCAATTACTCAAATCTTACAGGAAGTTTCAAACAAGCTAAGAATATTATTACGGTTGGGGCAGTGGATTCTGTCGGAAAAATTGAAGCCAAAAGTTCTCGTGGACCTACCCACGACGGGCGACTCAAACCCGAAGTCATGGCTTTTGGGCAGGATGGTAGTTCGGGGGCGGCGGCGGCGGTCTCGGGCGTTGCTACGCTCATCCAACAACAGTACGCACAAAATCGGAATGGTGTTAAACCGCCTTCTCATTTGGTCAAAGCTCTGCTCATCAACAGTGCCGAGGATGTGGGAACAAAAGGTATTGATTATCAGAGTGGTTATGGAAATATAAATGCTTTTGCAGCAATAAAAATACTCAATTCTGGACGCTTTTTAATAGGGGAAATCACGAATGCAAGTACACAAACTTACAACATTTCAGTGCCTTCAAACGTCCGAAATCTGAAAATTACTATCGTCTGGAACGACCCTTCCGCAGTCGAAAAAGCGACTACCACCTTAGTCAATGACCTTGATTTACAAGTAATTACGCCCAACGGAAACGGAGTTTTACCGTGGGTCTTAAGTAGTTTTCCAAATGTAGATTCGCTAAAAAAACTACCCATCAGGCGACGAGACGGACTCAATAATGTAGAACAAATCACGATTGAAAACGCTGGTGCAGGGAGGTATTTAATTTTAGTTTCAGGTTTTAAAATTCCCAAGGGAACGCAGGCTTTTTCGGTAGTTTATGATTGGGAATTGGGAGATGAATTTCAGTGGCAATTTCCGCTCACTCAGGATAATGTTACGCCCAATGAAAATAACTTAATTCGCTGGAAATCAACGTTTTCTGATACAAAAGGAGTTTTAGAATATTTACCAAACGGGAGCCGTTCATGGGTGCGGGTGAGTGATGTGGACTTGTCGAAAGGCTCGTACAAATGGAAAGTGCCAAATTTGTTTTATTCACCTTCTCGCTTGCGGATGAGTGTCGCCAATAAAGGCTTTGTGAGTGATACTTTCAGCGTGTCGAAACCCTTAGAAATCAAGTTGGGATATAATTGTGTGGACTCTCTTTTACTATTTTGGAACACCCCCGATTTTATCAATAAATACGTAGTTTATCAATTGGGGAATCAATATTTTGAGCCAATTTTCCAGACAAATCGCTCTACCATTATCATTAATAAAAAGAAGTATTTAGGGAAATATTTTGCCGTTGCTCCGATATTAGATAACGGAAAATTAGGCATAAGAAGTAATGCAATATTCATTGAAAGTCAAGGAGTTGGGTGTTTTTTAAGGACTTTTACGGTAGATAATCTGGATGAAAAGAAAGCAAATATCAACGTAGAATTTTCGACTTTACTTGGGGTAAAATACATCATTTTTCAAAAACTTGAAGGAGGTGAATTCAAGGATTTGTATAACTTTATTCCTTTTGATAGTAGATTGAAATATCAGTACCAAAATGGCTTGGAGCAGGGCGAAAATACCTACCGAATGAAGGTGATTTTTCAGAACAATGCCGAAGGTTTTTCCGATAGCGAAACAGTCATTGTTTTTGGTGAAAACGAATATCTGATTTACCCAAACCCTATCAGAAAATACGATGATTTGAAGTTCAAGATTAAAAATCCAACCAACGAAATTTGGCAATTATATAATGGTTTCGGGACTTTGATTTTACAAAAAGAATTGAAAAATGTCGAAGAAACCGAAAATATTAATTTACCTTCTGGGATGTATTATTATCGTATCTTGAGAGGCAAACAAGTAGGATTTTCTGGAAAATTGGTGATAGAGTAAGGGTATATTCGGAGTCTGCAACTCCCTATCACCCACTCACCCTCCGAAGCAACTCCTCTGCTGCCTTCCGTCCCGTTTCTGCACCACCGTTCATATACCCCTGAGCGTCTTTTGAGCAGTGTTCTCCTGCAAATAAAATGCTATTGATGGGTTCAACTTCCACACCACCAAAAGCCGTTTTTTGCCCAACCGTCATACAAGCGTAACTGCCTTTTACATGAGGCGAATTACCCCAATTAAACGTGCCTTTTTTGCCGTTAAATTGGTCTTTTATCGTTGGATAGATTACATTTAATTTGTTTAAATAATTTTCTATTTGACTGTCATTCAAGTCTTTACCCATTTTTCCACCAAAGAAAACCGAATAGCCACCCGCTCCTTCGTTGTCAGTCTGCATCTGTGAACTATCCCAACCATTGTGCATCAAATTACTGAGAACATAACCCGAAAAACCTTGTTCTCGCCAGATTCTTTTGTTCATGCCCAAAAACATTTTTGAGTTTGTTCCGTAGGATAATTCCTTGATACATTTCTCTTTTTTGGGCGACATATCCACGTTCATTTTTACGTCTCTCAAAACCGAAAAAGGAATCGTCATTATTACAAAGTCAGCATAAATTTCTTTACCATTTTGGAAGTTCAATTTGTATTCCATGCCCTTTTCAGTAAGAGATTCCAACTGATACTCACGCTCAATTTGTTCCTCCATCGTTTTTGCCAAAGCATCCACCACTTTTTGATTGCCCCCAATGACTTTATAACGTTCATCGCTCTCTCCGTAAATATCAAAACCGTTGGCGGTATTGGTATCTAATAATTCCAAGAATGCAATACAATTCTGAATATCAGACTCCAAGCCCATTTCTGCCGTGTAGGAAATCCGCAATAAATCATATAACCAACCTGTGATGCCGATTTTTTGTAGGTATTCGTCCAAAGATAATTTGTCCAAAGCTATCAAAGCGGGATTTTTATAGTTTTCGGTTGCGACCAAAGCTGCATCTTTTTGAATGACAGATAAATACGGTTTAATGGCTTCAATCAAGTTTTTTTCAGAGATTCTGTGATTGTCAAAATAAAAATCATGTTGGATTAAATTACGTTTTAGTTCTTCGGGGGCTTGCATATCCAATAATTTTAGGTCAAATTCTTTGCATAAATCCAGCATATCTTTGTGCGAAGAATCAATAAATTCACCTCCCAATTCTGTGGTGATATTTTCTGCTAATAAACCCGTGGCACTCATTATACGTCCGCCTGTGCGTTTGGAGGCTTCATAGATTGTTGGCTTAAATCCAGACTTATTGAGATAATGAGCAGCAGTCAATCCTGCAATTCCTCCACCGATGATAGCGATTTTGATATTTTTTTTCGTAATACAACTCACCAAGTCAGTAGCCATAAAAGTAGCTAAGGATGCCATAGAAGCATTTTTGAGAAACTTTCTACGTGAATTGTCAAAGTCAAAATTTGGATTCTGAGCTTGTATAAAAGCACGGCGGAACAACCTAAGTATGGGCGATTTTGGATTTTTCATGGATAAATCTTAGTGTCATTATGGAGTACGACAAAACATATTAGAATTTATGAAGAATAAAAGTATCAAGATTTGCCAACTTGCGAGACGTCGCACCGTTCAAAAGTTGGCAAATCTAATTCTGATAAGTTATGTCGCATTCTGTATAAGCCTTGATAATAATCAAGCGAAAAAATATTAATTAGAGTTGTAAAGGTAGAAACCTGAAATATGATAACAAACCCGTTGCATAAATAATACATTGAAGAAAACGCAAAACAGGTAATTTATGAGTAGTTGTGGGTTATATTTTAATAATACAACAGAAGAAATAGTTGAATATTTGTAGATATGAAAAAGCAGATTTGATTGTATTTCCAAATCTTCTCGGATATACTTAACTTTGAGAAAAGTAAAATCCATAATCTAATACAATATGTTTAACTCCGAACCAGTTGTCTCTGTTCAAAATGCCTTTATTTATCAGAAAGAGCGTGTAGTTCTCTCTGAGGTTAATTTTTCTATCAATAAAGGCGAATTTGTTTTCTTGATTGGACGCACAGGTAGCGGCAAAAGCTCATTGCTCAAAACGCTCTACGCTGACCTCTGGCTACAACGTGGCAAAGCCAAAGTGGTAGGCTATGAAATAGAAACATTAATCCCCACAGACCGTCCATTTCTTCGTCGTAAAATTGGCGTGGTGTTCCAAGATTTTCAGTTATTTATGGATAGAAATGTCTATGAAAACCTCCTCTGGGTATTGGAAGCTACGGGCTGGACAGACTCAGGCAAAATCAAAGCCCGAGTGGCGTAGGTGTTGATGCAAGTAGGAATGTCCACTGCCAAAGACAAAATGCCTCACCAACTCTCAGGCGGCGAACAACAGCGTATCGTGATAGCGAGAGCCTTGTTGAACGAACCCCAAATCCTCTTTGCCGACGAACCCACAGGCAATCTCGACCCCGAAGTATCTGGACAAATCATTAAACTTTTTCACGAAATTAACAAGGCAGGAACGGCTATACTGATGGCTACCCATGATTTTGATATGATTAGAAAATTCCCCGCTCGGATTTTGAAATGTGAGAATGGAGCGGTTTTGGAAGAGGTTTGATGATAAATAAATTAACCAAAATAATAACCACAGAACTTTTTAAAAATAACCACAAATGAGCAACATTAAACTTTTTGAAAACCAGCAAGTACGCACCGTATGGGATGCCGAAGCAGAGACATGGTATGTTTCTATTATTGATGTGATAGAAGTACTTACTGACACAGACCGCCCAAGAAAATATTGGAGTGATTTGAAAAATAAACTAAAAAAAGAAGGAAGTGAGTTGTCCGAAAAAATCGGACAACTGAAAATGCAATCTTTTGACGGTAAGTTTTACAAAACTGACGTAGCAGATACCGAACAACTTTTTAGATTGATTCAATCTATTCCATCACCCAAAGCAGAGCCTTTTAAGTTATGGTTGGCACAAATAGCCAGCGAAAGAATGGACGAAATGCAAGACCCAGAACTGAGTATAGACAGGGCTTTGCAACAATATCTAAACCTTGGGTACAGCGAAAATTGGATAAATCAACGGCTGAAAAGTATAGAAATACGCAAAGAATTGACCGATGAATGGAAAAGACTTGGACTCAAAGAAGGACAACAATTTGCGACCTTAACTGACATTATTACTAAAAGTTGGTCAGGTAAAAATACCAAAGAATATAAAACTTTGAAAGGCTTGAAGAAAGAGAACCTTCGAGACAATATGACCAATACTGAGCTGATACTCAATATGTTAGCGGAGGCATCGACCAAAGATATTTCGGAGGCAGTAAACCCGCAAAGTTTTGAAGAAAGTAAAACCATTGCACAACAAGGCGGAACTATTGCAGGGAATGCCCGCAAGGAATTAGAAGAAAAAACGGGTAAAAAAGTAGTAACAGCATTGAATGCGGCAACATTTTTGGGAGGTAAGAAAAAGGCAATTGAATAGCTTTTAACAATAATTAACGATTAAAGAACAATAAAAAACAAGCCTTTCCATTTTAACTATGAGTTTTAACAAATAATTTGAAATATGCAGTATTCAATCCTCTGGGCAGATGATGAAATAGATTTGCTCAAACCTTATATAATGTTCCTTACCCAAAAAGGCTATGAAGTTACACCCGTAAATTCAGCCATTGATGCCTTAGAAGAAGTTGGAAAAAAGAAATTTGATGTCGTTTTCTTGGATGAAAATATGCCTGGTATGACGGGCTTGGAAGTCCTCCCGAAGATCAAACAATTGAAGCCAAATCTGCCCGTGATTATGATTACGAAGTCGGAGGAGGAATATATTATGGAGGAGGCAATCGGCTCAAAGATTGCTGATTATTTGATTAAACCCCTGAATCCCAATCAGATACTACTTTCGGTTAAGAAGATTTTGGATAAAAAACGCTTGGAGGAAGAGAAAACTAATCTTTCGTATCAACAAGAATTTCGTCAGATTGCCAATCAATACCAAGACCGTATTGACCATGCGGAATGGGCGGAAATTTATAAGAAATTATTGTTCTGGGAATTAGAAATTGACCGTACCGAAAACAAGTCGATGGCGGAGGTGATGAATATGCAAAAAGCCGAAGCCAATGCTAATTTTTCAAGATTTATTACCCAAAATTACGAAGGCTGGTTAAACGAACCTAAGGTAAATCGTCCAGTTCTTTCGCATGAATTGATGCGAAAAAAGGTGTTTCCATTGTTGAAAGAGGATTCTCCGTTGTTTTTTGTGTTGATTGATAATCTCCGCTTTGACCAATGGAAAATTCTGGAAGGCTTAATCCAAGATTATTTTTCAGTCGAAACTGAATCAACGTATTATTCTATTCTTCCGACCACCACCGCCTACGCACGAAACGCTATTTTCTCTGGTTTGATGCCTTCTGAAATCGAAAAACAATACCCAAAACACTGGGTTGCTGACATTGGCGATAGTGAAGAAGAGGAAGGGTTTAATAAACACGAAGAGTTTTTCTTTCAGGAACAACTCAAAAGAAGTCGAATGCCTTTTCCAGTGAAGGCTTCTTATCACAAGATTATTCACAATAATCAGGGAAAAAATTTAGTAGAAAATTTTTCAAAATTAGCCCAAAACCACTTGAATGTAGTGGTCTATAATTTTGTGGATATGCTCTCGCACGCCCGTACAGACATGGCGATGATTAAGGAATTAGCCCCTGATGAATCGGGTTATAGAAGTCTGACGGCGAGTTGGTTTAATCACTCCCCGCTGTTTGATTTGTTAAAGAAAATTTCGGAGAAAAAAGGTAGGCTAATCATCACCACCGACCACGGAATGATTCGGGTTCAGAACCCCGTAAAGATAGTTGGAGACCGTTCGGTGAATACAAATTTGAGATACAAACAAGGCAGAAATTTAAATTGGGACGATGATGGACATCTTTTGATTTGCCGCAAACCCGAACGATACTTCTTGCCAAAGGTCAATGTATCAACGACTTACGTATTTACGATGGAAGATTATTTCTTTGCCTATCCCAATAATTACAATCATTACGTGAGTCATTACAGGAATACTTTTCAGCATGGGGGAGTATCGTTGGAGGAGTGTATTATTCCGTTTGTTTATTTGACGGCGAAGTAGATTTGGGATGAAACATTTAAGAAAAAGGGATATATTTGCATCATAAAATCATAAAAAAATGAGCATAGAAAACTATCAATTGGCTATTATTAGTAAAGTTGCTACTTTGCAAGATATTGCTTTGTTGCAACAAATAGATAGTCTATTATTAGCAAAGAAAAATCAACAAATTCTTAAAAGAGAACCAGGGTTTGCCAAAGGATTTTTTACTTATGTAGCTCCTGATTTTGATGATTTTATCCCTACTGGATTTGAACGATGAAACAAAAATATATTCAACACAAAAATAAAACCCTAAGAAAATGAGAAAACTAAGTTTGACGATGCTCTTGATGTGTTTTTCTACAATGATTTTAAAAGCACAGGAATTGATTAATAAAATTGAAGTAATTGGAAAAGCTGAGTTAGATGTTGTACCTGAAATACTAAATTACACCATTACTTTGCAAGAATACAAAAAAAGCGATGGTACAAAAGTAAGCATTGAAATTTTAGAGAAATCAATAGTAAAAGCTGTTGAAGATTTAGGTATAAGCAAAGAAAGTTTCTCGATTATGAATATTGGAGGTAACAGACCTTATATTCCAAATGAAAGACAAGGTTCTTTTTTAGAAAATAGAAATTACTCTATAAAAGTGTCTTC
Organism: Cytophagales bacterium; assembly: GCA_043760595.1. Classification (GTDB taxonomy): domain Bacteria; phylum Bacteroidota; class Bacteroidia; order Cytophagales; family Spirosomataceae; genus Arcicella. The sequence continues at coordinate 16,701 of JAYUOX010000134.1, read as the reverse complement.
CGTTAATGAAATAAATGGATTAATTCCAAAACTTGACAGTATGGGTATTACAAGTGCTTTTATGAATAGAGCTACTAATAAGAGAAATGCTATAATTGAAAAACAATTGAGGGGAGAAGCAATGAAAGACGCAAAAGAAAAAGCTAATTCAATTGCTGAAAGTATCAACAAAAAGTTAGGAGAAATAATTTTAATTCAAGAAAACAATGTGTATGATTATATAGGTGCAAACAATGAGCAATACAAAAAAAGTCAAGATTCGGGGATACCTTTAAAGATTCGTGGTTTCAGAACAGACATACCAGTTGAAAAAATCAAGGTTAGTTATCAAGTAAAAGTTATTTTCCAGATGAAATAACCCTCTTCAAAGCCTCCTCCAAATCCGAAGGGACATCAATGCCGAAGCTATCGTAAGGAGTTTCGGCAATTTTTATTTTAAAGCCATTCGCTAACCAACGCAATTGTTCCAGCGATTCTACACGCTCTAATAATGCCATCGGGAGTTTGGTGATTTTCTTCAAAATATCCACTCTGTACGCATAAATGCCAATATGCTTGTAGTAAGCATGAGTATCAAGCCACTTTTCTTTTTCTATTCCTCGCAAATATGGAACAGTCTGCCGAGTGAAATAAATGGCTTCGTGGTTATTGTCAAAAACTACTTTTGGCGTATTGGGATTAAACAGCGTGGCTTCGTCTTCAATCTGTTTTACGAGCGTTGCCAGTTCGGTTTTCTCCGTCAAACAACTCGCTAAAATATCAATTTGCTCAGGTTGAATAAAAGGCTCATCTCCTTGAATATTAATTACATAATCATATTTTCTATACAATCTTCCTTGTTTTTTTCGCTCACTTCTTGCCACAATTTGGAAGGCTTCAAAACATCTATCAGTACCGCTTGGGTGCTTGGATAAAGTCATAACTGCCTCACCACCAAAGGATTGTACGTGATTGAAAATCCTATCATCATCCGTAGCCACCACAACTTTTGCTAATGAACTCGCTTTGATAGCTTGTTCATAGACCCGTTGAATCATCGTTTTCCCTCCAATATCCACAAGTGGTTTGGCAGGAAAGCGAGTCGAAGCATAGCGGGCGGGGATGACACCTAAGATTTTATTCACGGAGATGGTTTTTGAAATTGAGATTGAATTAACGAATTATCTTGTGAAAAGACAAAAACTGAACCGTTTTTTGAAGGGGTAGGGGATACAAAAGTGGTTTGCAAATCAAAGATTCACAAACCACTTTTGTTTTGGTTAGTTTTGAATTAGGAATCAAATATTAACCCCTAAAACCTAACCCCCAACACCTAATTACCCATTCGCCTTGGCATGGTCAGCTAAAAATTGCTTCAAACCATTCTCAGTCAAAGGATGTTTTAATAATGCTAAAATCGCAGAAAGCGGTCCTGTCATAACATCTGAACCCACTTCTGCACATTTGATGATGTGAAGAGGATTACGAATCGAAGCCGCTAAGATTTCTGTATCAAATCCATAATTATCAAAAATAGTACGGATTTGTTCGATTAAGTCAATGCCGTCATATCCCGTATCGTCCAAACGACCAATGAACGGAGAGACATAGGTAGCACCAGCTTTGGCAGCCAAAAGAGCTTGCCCAGCTGAGAAGATAAGCGTACAATTTGTTTTGATTCCTTTTTCAGAGAAGTATTTAATTGCCTTAATTCCGTCTCTAATCATCGGAATTTTTACTACGATTTTATCATCTAAATCCGCTAATTCTTCGCCTTCACGAATCATTCCGTCAAAATCTGTGGCAATTACTTCTGCCGATACGTCGCCATCAACAATATCACAAATGGCTTTATAGTGTCTCAGGACGTTGTTTTTACCACTGATGCCTTCTTTTGCCATCAAGGTTGGATTGGTTGTTACACCGTCTAATACTCCGAAGTCTTGTGCTTCTTGAATTTCTGCGAGGTTGGCAGTATCAATAAAAAATTTCATATTTATTTGTGTTTTTTGAAAGATTAATGTTTTCAGGTTCAATTGTAATTTATACATGAATTAACGTTGTGAAGGTTTTAAACCTTCACAACGTTAATCCTTAAATGATTTTTCGTATAAATCTTAGTAGAACCTATTTGATATATTTGTCAAGCCCCAAACTATTTTGGGCAACTGATAACAAAATATACATAAAGATAATCACTGGAACGGCTACAAATTTCAGAATAATCAATAGGATTACCGAAAGAATCAGGAAAATATATTTGATTTGATTGTCTGCCCATCCAAAATTTTTGAATTTCAAAGCAAACAAAGGCAACTCTGCCACCAACAAGTACGACATCACAATACTATAAATCACTAAAACATTAAACTGAATAATGTACTTACTAAATTCTGGATGAAATAACATAATAGCTGGCAAAGATGCCACCACCATTGCATTGGCGGGCGTGGGTACACCTATGAAAGAATGACTCTGACGAGTATCAACATTGAATTTGGCTAATCGCAGAGCTGAAAAAACTGCCAAAGCCAATGAGATATAAGGCTTGTAAAAACCACCTAAACCGACTGTACATGTACCCGTGGTACAACTTCCTTCAATGAGTTTTAACATCATCAAAGCGGGCAAAACACCAAATGTAACCATGTCTGCCAACGAATCTAATTCTTTGCCAATGGGAGAGGAGACGTGGAGGAGTCGTGCAACGAATCCATCGAGCCAATCACAAACTAAGGCAATTCCAATAAAAATAGAGGCTTGAATAAGGTCGTCATTGAATACATTTAAGATACCAAAAAGCCCACAAATCAGATTGCCACAAGTGAGGGTGTTGGGAATGTGTTTTTTTATTTCGTACACGTGATTTAGTTGATAATTAACGGTTAATACTTAATAGTTTTTTATAACAAATTGATATTCAGATTATTAATAGAAATAATGTGTGAAAACTATTCACTATCACTTTTTAATTATTAACTCTAACAAATGGATTATTTTTCTTCTCGTAACCAATGGTCGTAATGCCTCCATGTCCAGAGAAAACCACCATTTCATCATCCAAGGTATAAAGTTTAGTTCTGATACTGTTTTCTAAATCTGGGAAGCTACACATCGGAAAATCCGTTCTGCCTACGCTACCCCTAAAAAGCACATCACCACTCACACAAATATTTTCTTCACGATTAACAAAAGCCACGTGTCCAGGGGCGTGTCCAGGTACAAAGAGGATTTCTAATTCAGTATTGCCAAATTTTATCACATCTCCTTCTTCTATAAATACATCCACCTCCGAACCTTCATAATTTGGAAAACCATAAAATTCCGCCCTTGAAGCGGCATTTTGTAAGACAGGAAGGTCTTTTTGATGAAGATGTAATTTTACGTCAAAGGTTCTTTTTACGTACTCATTGCCTAACACATGGTCAATGTGTGCGTGTGTATTGAGTAAATGCACGACGTTAAGTTGGTGATTATCAATAAAATCCTTTAATTCTTTGCGTTCTTCGTAATTATGACAACCTGGGTCGATGATGACAGCCTGTCGGGTTTCATCATACAAAACGTAAGTATTTTCGCTAAAAGGATTGAAAGTAAAAGTTTGGATTTGTATCATAATACAAAAGTAGTGAAAAATAGCCCCCTCCGCCCCCGAAGGGCGAACTTTCTCTACCGAAAAATTGGACGATAAAGTTCCCCCCTTCGGGGGATAGGACGACTGACGCTCGGGGCTTTCATCCAATCAAAAACATCGTTGGTTTTTTGTGTAAATCAGGCTTTTGAGATTTCCATTGATTAATGGTTTTGGTCTGAATAAACTCATCGGGGGCGGTAATATTACAAGCAATACAGAGTAAAGTTTCAGGCTGACAAGTAGTTAAAATATCTTGTAAAAAACTTTCATTCCGAAAAGGTGTTTCCATAAAAATCTGGGTCTGTTGCTTTTTAGATTCGTTTTCCAAGGATTTTAGCTTTTTTGCCCGTTCCATTTTATCAATCGGTAAATATCCGTGAAACACAAAAGATTGACCCGAAAAGCCCGAAGCCATCAATGCCATTAATATAGAAGATGGTCCAACCAGGGGAATGACTTTTATCCCCAATTGATGAGCTACTTTCACCGCCACCGCCCCAGGGTCAGCCACGCCTGGGCAACCTGCTTCCGAAATTACTCCAATAGCCTGATTTTGAGGAATTTGCTTGAAGTATTTGCGAATATCATCAACTTTTGTGTCTTTATCGACTTCAAAAAAAGTAAGATTGTCAATGATCTTCCCAAGTTTTAATTCGCTAATAAATCTTCGTGCAGTACGGATATTTTCTACGAAATAATAATCGGTAACATTGATAGCGTCCTTTATTTGTGGACTTAAAACTGACTCCACTGTTTCAGGAGCAAGTATGGTTGGGATTAAATATAGCATAATATGTAACACGGACAGCCTTGTCCGTAGTCAATGATTTTATTTTTTACATTACGGACAAGGCTGTCCGTGTTACATACATCACATAAAATTTTCATTCACATAACTATATGGATAGTCTCGCCAGTCTTCAACTAACCCGATTTTAACTGAATTATTCAAAATATAAATAATAATTCGTTTTAATTCATCACCATTTCTTACCACTCTATCATAGCTTTCCTCTTGCCAAAACTCATTTTTCTTACCTAATATTTTATTGGCTTGAGTAGCTGTATATTGTTTCAACCTTTGTAAAACGGTATATAAATTAATATTTTCATTCAGAACCGTAAAGACTAAATGTAAATGATTAGACATAATTGTATAGCAAATCAGTTCATATTGTTTTTCATCTCTGTAATGAATTGCATCTGCAACAATTTGAGCAATCTCAGGAATTTTGAGCCAATGTACATCATTAGAACTATAGTCTAAAAGTTTATCAAATTTTCCGAAATATCGTCGATATTGCTCATCAATTAGAAAACCCTTTTCCGCAATTGACTTTTCAGACAGTTTTATTTGATTTATGATTTCATCATTTTCTTCTTTTAATCTCAATGTAACCTCTTTTGGTAAACTTCCAAACAACCTTGTTGTGATGAAATAAGTACCCCCATTTATCTGAAAATGAGGTAAATTCCTTCTATAAAATGGTTTAAATTCTTCCATAGTGATTGATTTGTATTATGGACAGCCTTGTCCGTAGCCGATAAATTTATTCTAACTTACGGACAAGGCTGTCCGTATTACATTAATAAATTCACTCGGCTTGTCCGCCTGCACCCAATGCCCTGCACCCTCAATGGTTACTAATTCATAATTGGGAAATAATTCCCAAATTTTACGCTCATCTTCATCTTGAATATAATGTGATTCTGAACCTCTGATAAACAGAACTGACTGATTTACAGGATGTTCGTTAGATAATTCATGCCCTACAATATCAATATTTTTAGAAATTACAGGAACATTTATTCGCCAATCAAATTCGTTATTTTTTTCTGGATTTCGCCAAAGATTTTTTAGTAAAAACTGCCTCACACCCTCACTTTCTTCAAAGCGTTTCATCAATTCATTAGCTTCTGTACGACTTTTAAGAATAGATAAATCAATCGAAGCCAGTCCCTGTAAAATCATAGAATGATGCACAGGATAAAACTTTGGAGCAATGTCCACCACAATCATTTTAGAAAAACTATCTGGATAATTCATCGCAAATTGCATCACCGTTTTTCCGCCCATCGAATGTCCGATTAAGATTGGGTTTTCAAGATGATGGTCGTCAATAAATTCCTTCAAGTCTGCTGCCATTGCTTGATAATCAAACACCTCACTCCGTGGCGATTGCCCATGATTGCGTTGGTCGAGCATATATACACGGTGCGTGTCGCCAAAAACCTTTCCAATCGTTAGCCAGTTATCACAAGAACCAAAAAGCCCATGAAGAATAATAATTGGCGTACCTGTTTCGCCAACTTGTCTATAAAATAGTTTCATTTGTAATCAATTTTGCTCAAAATCATGTTTTATCGAATGTAACAGGTGTGTTTTCTGTCATCCCGACGAATCGGACCGATTCGTCGGGATGACAAGTATGTTATAAACCACAAGTAGAACCGATTTTAGTATCAAAAAAGGTTCTTCTTAGCTACAAAGTTAAAAAGGATAATCTTTAAAAAATACTAAATTAATAGACTTATAATTTTTAGAAAATAATTTTTAGAAAATAATATTTTCCACATAATGAAATATTATTTTTCCGTGTAATTCTTTCATAAATCCTATAAATCAGGGTATTGGCTCTTAGATTTTTACATTTTCTTAATAGTAGCTTGTTGTTCTTGCTAAAAAAAAGTTGTTATTTTGTATCAAAATCCACTCATTCAAATTCTAACTAAATTCCAAATTTTCAATCATGAAAAAAATCTTTACCACTAAGGCAGTTTTGGGAGCATTATTTGTTCTTTTCACTGCTTTTTCAAGTGTACAAGTTTTCGCTCAAACTACGTCTGCCGTTTCGGGTACAGTCTTAGATGAGAAAGGCGAAGGTTTGCCAGGGGCAAATGTTATCGCTATTCACGAACCAACAGGTTCCCGTTATGGGGCTGCTACTCGTGCTGATGGTCGTTTTAACATTGTAAACATGAAACCAGGCGGACCATATAAAGTAACCATTTCTTTTGTAGGTTACAAAGACAACGTGAAAACAGGTATCAACCTTACGCTTTCACAAGACCTCCGTGTCAATGCAAAATTAGAAGTTGCCGAAGCTCAATTAGAAGAAGTAAAAGTTGTGGCGGCTCGTAGTGCAGTTATCAACTCGGGTCGTACAGGTGCGGCTACAACAGTTGGTAACAAGCAAGTTACAACGCTTCCTACGTTGAATCGTTCATTGACAGACTTTGCTCGTTTAGACCCACGTTCATCGGGTGGTTTGAATTTTGCGGGACGTAACAGTGCTTATAATAATATTACTGTAGATGGTGCATTTTTTAATAATTCATTTGGTTTAAGTGGCACAATTGGCGGACAAGCTGGTGCTCAACCTATCTCAGTTGATGCCATTGACCAATTTCAAGTAAATATTGCTCCATTTGATGTTCGTCAAGGTATGTCAACGGGTGCTAACGTAAATGTTGTTACAAAAAGTGGTACAAATGAATGGACAGGTTCAGTTTACGGATTTAATCGTAACCAAGACATTATTGGTACGAGGGTTGGAGGTATAGATTTATTGGATGCTTTTCCAAAAGATAAAGGCTTTCCATTGGCATTGAAAAGTAACACAACACAATTTGGAGGTCGTTTGGGCGGTGCAATTATCAAGAATAAATTATTCTTTTTTGCCAGTTTTGAACAAGAGAAAAAAATAGACCCAGGTTCTACTTTTCAACCAACAGTTGATGGTGTAGCGGCTGATGTTACAACCTCTGCCGTTAAAAAAGCAGATTTGGATAAATTAGCATCTTTCTTGAAGGAAAAATTTCCTGATTATACATTTGGAGATTATCAGAATTATGATAGACTCAATGAAAGTACAAAATTTAATGCACGTATAGATTGGAATATTTCAGATAAGCATAAGTTGGCTTTGAAATACAATACCTTGCGTTCTTCATCAGATCAACCACCAAGTGGTAGAGGTGCTGGTTTATTCCAATTACCTTTCCAAAGTTCTTGGTATAGAATTAACAATAATTTAGACTCTTACGTTGCTGAGTTGAATTCTACTTTTGGAGGTAAAATTGCCAATAATTTAAAAGTAGTTTATACACAGTTGCGTGATTCAAGAGATACACCTTATTTGAGTAAAGCCTTTCCATTAGTAGATATTCGTGATGGTGTAAGTACTCGGGTTTCTACCACTTTTGGATATGAGCCATTTACAGCTTTCAATGTTTTAGATACGGATGTGTTACAAATTTCTGATGACGTTACTTTATATGCTGGTAAAAACGTTTTCACTTTTGGTGTTGCTTACGAAGATAACCAATACAGAAACGGATTCGCTCCTGACTACAATACGGGATATATATTTAAATCTTTTGATGATTTTTATGCAAGTGTAAATACAGGAGTTTCCAATGCCGTAGAGTTTCGTCAAAGATGGTCTAATACAGCCACTTTTCCTTTTGCAAAAATGAGAGGAACAACTTTTAGTGTTTATGGTCAAGACGAAATTAACTTAGCCAAAGGATTGAAAGTAACCATTGGTTTACGTGCTGATGGAACATCAATTCCAATTGAAATTAACAGAACTACCACAAACACTTTCGTTCCGAACCTTACTTTTCGTGATGGTTTGAAAATAGCTACTGATAAATTCCCTGACTTCACTCTTTTGTTTTCTCCAAGAATTGGTTTTAACTGGGATGTTAATGAAGAGAGAGAAACACAAGTTCGTGGAGGTTTGGGTCTGTTCACAGGACGTGTACCTTATGTTTGGTTATCTAATCAATTATCAAATAATGGTGTTTTGTTTGGTTCAGAATTTACGGCTAATACTGCTGGAATAACAGGTCGTGCATTTAGCCCAGATGTTGATAAATACCGTCCAAAGGTAGATTTTGAAGGTGTAGTTAGACCAGTTGCTTACAACTTAGCCCTTACAGACCCTAATTTTAAGTTTCCTCAGATTTTTAGAGCTAATATGGCAGTTGATCAAACTTTTGGAGATGGTTGGTTAGCTACCTTTGAAGGAATTTATACGAAAGATATCAATGCTGTTAATACCGAAAATATTAACTTGCCTACATCGACAAGGAATGCGATTGGTGCTGACAATCGCCCAATTTATTTCAATGCTGGTGCTAATGGTTTCCCAAGTACTTTGAATAACCGTATTAATGGTGCTATTCCAGCGGCACAAGGAGGAAATACAGCGGAAAAGCCAAATATTTCAGACGCAATTTTAATTAAAAATACCAATAACGGATATAGTTATGCTTTAACTGGAACAATCGCAAAAACTTTTACAAGTGGTTTATTTGCCAGTTTATCATACACTTACACAGATTCACGTTCAGTAAATGATGGTGGTTCAACTGCCATTGGTATTTGGAGGGGTCGTGAAGTTTCAGGAGACCCTAACGCTGATGTACTTTCTTATTCAAGTTATTTACAAAAGCATAGAATCGTTGCATTTGGTAGTTACAAGATGGATTATGCAAAATGGGCTTCAACAACCTTTGGATTTAGTTATTCAGTTGGTCCAGCAGGTCGTTTCTCGTATGTGTATAACGGAGACATGAATGGTGATGCACAAAATACCAATGATTTGATTTATATCCCAAGAGACCAGTCAGAAATCTTATTGCGTGCGGTAGGTACTTATACTGCTGCTCAACAATGGAATGATTTAGATAACTATATCAAGCAAGATTCTTATCTGAACTCACGTCGTGGACAATATGCAGAACGCAATGGAGGAGAATTACCTTGGTCAGCACAGTTTGATTTTAAAGTAATTCAAGATTTCTATATTAAAATTGGTAAAAAAACAAATACGATTCAGTTATCATTCGATTTGTTTAATGCTGGTAATTATGTTTCACCAAACTGGGGTATTAATCAGGGAACAGTTCGAAATCAATTATTGAACTTCGCTGCTTATGATAATGCCGTAGGTGCAGTTGCTCCAAACTCAGTTCCAACAGGTAAGCCGATTTATACTTTCCCTTTCCGTTCTGGTACAAACCCATTGTCGGAGTCATTTCAAAATGTTACAGGACCAACTTCAAGATGGCAAGGACAAATTGGATTGCGTTATATCTTTAACTAAGAAATCTCACAAATACCAATTTACAAAAAAATCCCGAATCGAAAGGTTCGGGATTTTTTGTTGGCAAATAAATCGTATGCTTGCATAACAATTTTTGCTTTATGATGTTGCATAGAAAAGGTGTTGGGTTATTAGACATTGACCTATGACTTCCCCATTTTCAAATTGACAAATTTTCAAATTAGCAAAATATGAAATTTAACGAACCCATGCTCAGAGATGGAGCATTAGAAGGAAAAACTATCGTAGTAACAGGCGGAGGAACGGGCTTAGGTCGTTCTATGTCAAAATATTTTTTGGAATTAGGAGCAAACGTTGTCATTGCTTCTCGAAAAATGGAGGTTTTAGAGGCTACTGCCATGGAACTAAGGGCTGAAACGGGTGGAAAAGTATTGCCAATTGCCTGTGATGCAAGGAATTATGACCAAGTAGAAAACGTGCTAAATATGGCAGTCGCTGAATTTGGAGCAGTTCATGGTTTGGTAAATAATGCCGCTGGAAACTTTATTAGTCCAACTGAAAATCTTTCTCATAAGGCTTTCGACGTGGTGGTGGATATTGTCTTGAAAGGAACGTATAATTTCACTTTGGCATTCGGTAAATACTGGATTGCTGAAAAAATTAAAGGAACAGTTATGTCTATCGTAACTACCTATGCGTGGACAGGTTCGGGTTACGTTGTGCCATCTGCTACGGCAAAAGCGGGTGTATTAGCTCTCACACGCTCATTGGCAGTAGAATGGGGAGCAAAATACGGTATTCGTTTCAATGCCATTGCTCCTGGTCCATTTCCAACCGAAGGGGCATGGGAACGCCTTTTCCCAGCCGAAGCAATGGGGGAGGAGTTGGCAGAAAAATTATCACCCATCAATAGAATTCCTTTCAAAAGGGTAGGAGAGCACCAAGAATTAGCCAATTTGGCGGCTTATTTAATGTCAGATTTTTCTTCGTATATCAATGGAGATGTCATTACGATTGACGGTGGAGAGTGGTTAATGGGAGCGGGAGAATTTTCTGATTTAAGGGAGATTCCAGACGAAAAATGGGCAGTAATTGCGAAGGCAGTGCGTGGGAAGAAATAAGAAAAACTAAAAAAGGGTAAATGAAATTTCATTTACCCTTTTTTGATACCTCATCATTTATATCTACAACCTCATACCTTAGTTACAATAATCTCTAATCACTGCATAAGCAGGAGTATAGCCCAACTCCCCTGATTTACTAAGGTCATTACAACCGTCAGTATCACCTAACGCATGACGAATAATTCCTCTTACGTAGTAGGCTTCTTGATATTTAGGATTCAATTTGATAGCATTTGTACAGTCCTGAATAGCACCACGTTGGTCGCCCGTTTGTGATTTTAACATACCTCTCGTGAAATACGCTTCTGAGTACGTAGGATTCAAGGCAATTGCTTTGTTATAGTCATCGATAGCAGCTTTTGCTTCGCCAGAACGAGCCTTTGAAAGACCACGATTATAATAAACTTCTGAACGCTCAGGCGACATTTCTGCCATTTTTAAACGTTCTACGACATTATTTCTCAAATCATCCAAGACTTGTTTGGTTATAGGTCCAGAGAAAAGCACTTTATTATTTTCAATGTTTCCAATACCAACGGCTTTACTAAAATCGTCAATTGCCGATTTTGTATTGCCTAATTTGCTTTTTGCAAAACCTCTTCCGTAATATGCCATCGCATTGTCAGGGTCTTGTCCCAAGGCACGGTCAAAATCGGTCAAAGCACTTTGGTAATCTTCCATTTGGCTCTTGCAATATCCTCTAAAATACAGTGATTCTGCATCTTCTGGCGTAAGTTCTAAGGCTTTACCAAAATCGGCAATAGCACCTTTAAAATCTAAAATTTTCATTCTGCTTTGAGCCCTTCCTGAGAATGAAGATGAACGCTTGGCATTGATTTCGATTGATTTTGTAAAATCATCTAAACTACCTCTGTAATCTTCCAATTTTTGTTTAGCAATACCACTTGCGGTATAGGCTAAGGCATTTTCAGGTGTTATGCTGAGAGATTTAATAAAGTCAGATAAGGCACTTTTGTAGTTTTCTAACTTCATCTTGCTCTGACCACGAAGAAAATAAGTCGTTGCATCAACAGGGTCAAGAGCAACACTACTATTATAATCTTGTAATGCTCCTTTATGGTCGTCTTGGCGAGCTTTACTTTGTCCACGTCCTGCAAACGCTGCCGCATATCTTGGGTTTAATTCAAGGGCTTTATCAAAATCATTGATAGCACCACGATTATCTTTCAAATTTGCTTTGGTAACGGCTCTGTTGTAATGAGCAGAGGCATCATCGGGTTTTTGTGCAATAGCTTGCGAGAAAGCTCCTTGTGCAGAAGCATAATTACCAAGATTACTTTGAGTAACTCCGTATTTCATCAAATCCTCGAATGATTGTTGAGCGAATGAAACGGTATTGATTAGCAGCAAGGCTAATAAAGAGAATAAAAAACTTTTTTTCATGGGTTGTGTTGTGAAAAAACAATTTTTAGTGATTGAAAATTTGAGTCGCCTTTTGAATTAAAAAACCAACAAACACAAATTCAATATTTGAGTGGTGAATTGCTCATTTTCAATCGAGTGGCTAAATAAAATATTGATATTATAATGCTTTTTGAGTACCTATGTCGGCATATTTTTCTGATATTATTCATCAATTTTCTTGCCAAATTTACTCATAAAATGCTTGACTGCCAAAAAAATAAGGTTCAAACAATGTTGGATTAGCAATCTCTAAATTTTTAATATCGTCTCCCTAACGGATTGAAACGACAAATATTATTATTGACAAAAGGCTAATTTAGTACTCAAACTGTTTTTTAAACGAATATCCTAAGAAAAGTAACTTTTGTATTTTGGTTTGTCTGAAAAATTAACAAAACATTAACAAAAATTATTTCATTGGCAAGTGAATCTCCGCCATCATACAACGGGCTGAACCGCCTCCATTTCCTTCAATCATGGATAAATCAAAATGATGAATTGTACAATAGTCATCCAAAATATCAATTTGTCTTGGCGTTAATGAAAGAAAGGCTGAATTCGACATGACTAACATTTTCTGACCTTTCCCACTTTTAACTTCCAGCATATTACCCGCAAATTGATTCATCTGTTCTAATGTAATTTCAATAACTCGTTTACCCGATTGTTCCAATGAATTTCTGACCATCAATCTTTCGTCTAAATCTGGAATTGCTTCTAAACAAATTACCGCAAACATATCTCCAATGCACATGACCACATTGGTATGATAGATTTGTCTGCCCAAACCGTCCACAGCATTGAAGGTTATAATTTCATAATTCATTTGCACAGAAAATTCCTTCAAAACTTCCTCATGCGTGCGTGGTGACAAACAAGCATAGGCAATCTTAAATTTGCGGTCAAGTACCATTGAACCAGTGCCCTCCAAAAATTTATCATTCGTTTCAAATCCTGATAAATCTATTTTGCGATTGATGTAAAAGGATTCTGAAATTTGTTCAATAATATCTTTCCGACGCTCTAAACGGCGATTTTCTGCCTGCATCGGATACGTAATCACTGAACCGTTCCCATGAAAAGATACCCAATTGTTGGGAAAAATTGAATCTGGCGTATAAGGTTCGGAAGTATCGTCAACCACGATGATATTCACCCCAGATTTACGTAATTGAGCCACCATCTCATCAAATTCTTGAAGTGCTATTTGTTGAGATTGTTCTTTATTTTGTTCCCCAAATTCAATATTTTGGAAGGCATTTGAGTCGGCAGTTTCTTGGTTAAATCCAAAATTAACTGGACGAATCATGAGGATGTTGGAAGTTGTTTGTGAACGCATTTTCGTTTTTCGTTTTTCGATGTTGGATGTTAGTTGTTGGGACTATGATGTTTTATTGTTCTATTTTCGAGCGTTGGAAACCGAACATCGAACAACGAACATCAAACATCGAAACCAGAACGCAATATCGGCATGGACATACAATGTGAACCGCCTCTGGCTCGTGAAAGTTCTGCCGAAGGTAACATAATAAAAGTATCTTTCATTGTTTCTGGATTTCGTCTTCCAGCTTCAAAATCTTGCAATAAATCTTCCATTTTTATGGCTTCAAACCCTGCATTTTTGAATGCTTCGAGGGTTTTGTCGTTGCGGTCATAACCAATCACAACGCCTTCTTTTATTGCCAAAAGGTTACACGAATCCGTCCATTGTTCTCTTGCACCATAGGGAAATTCGTTGTTTCCTGAGTAGACAAATTTTACATCAAGTGGCTGACAATCAAGATCATATATTGAGATTTCAGTTAATAATTCCTCTAAACTTTCAATCACTCGTAAGTCATTTTCTTGTCCTCTTCTAAACTGCACAATATGTACTTCTTCTGCCTTTTTAGATTTCAATAATCCTGCATTTATCAGAGCTTCATCTTCGGCATTTATTTGAGGTTTTGCTAACGTTCCCAATAATACCCAAACACCTCTTTTTATCTGCGTAAAGACCGTATCAATGTGCATATAATCACGTTTATTCGGAATTTTTACGAGCGTAACTTTATCAACAATTTTTTTGGCAAATAAAATTTTTATAACCTGTTTTGCTGCATAAATTGTTGTTCTTTCGGATATTCCAATTAACAAATGATTCTTTGCTACCATCATCACATCGCCACCTTCCAAGGTTGATTGAGCTTCTTCGGCTTGTTCTTCTGGCAACAAAAATAACGTTTCATTGTCAGGAATTTCAATTAAATTTTGACGAATTTCTTTGAAAATATCGTGATTATAAAAAATGTACTGAACCAATAATGCTTCACGAGTACGTGCTTGTTTTTTTGGACGATTCAGTAAAATATGGTCGTTAATCGTAATGCCAATGTCACGGGTAAAAATGAAATTTGGAATCGGTGGAAAAAGCATTTCGCCAGAAGGCGTTGTTCCTGAAATCAACGTTTTAGCCAATTCAGAGGGCGGCAGATTAAATAATTCATCGTGCGTGGTGTACCATTCTTTTTCAATGGCACAAGCCGCTGCCACTAATTTCATGCGGGTTAAATCATTTTCGAGTATGTCAGATAATAATTTTTGGAGTTCAATAACTTTGTCAGAATTAAAATATTCTGGACTATCGGGCTTGAAAAACTTACGGTCCGTATCTGCATCTATTATAGCTAATTTACCCTTAATCTTCTCAGGGTCAAGGAAATACAGTAGTGTTTTTACGTATAAATCATACTCTTTCCTCCGCATCGTGTCGAGGTGAATAATGTCTTCAAACAACCAATCCTGAGCTTTTGAAGGGACAACTTTACCAAGTCCGCTGTCGGGACTATGTATTAAAAGACGTTGTAGTGTGCTTACTTCCGATGAAACAAAAATAGATTTTGACATAAGATTATTGATGAAACTTTTGATTTTTTGCAATAAGGGATTTTTTATTGAGAAAGTCAAATAGATTGCGGATTTTCAATTTTCGATTGCGGATTGAAAACAACGAAATTTTACGCAAATAAATCCGAAATCGAAAATCTGCAATCCCAAATCCGTTGAAACTTTTTTTCATTACTTAGAGTTGTTCTAATTAAACACTTGGATAGCAAAAGTGGAAAACGTAATTTTGTAAAGGAATAAATCACGAAATACAAATAATACAATATAATGTTAAAAATCAGCAATTTACAGGCTAAAATAGGGGAAAAAGAAATTCTGAAAGGTTTAAATTTGGAAGTAAAAGCGGGTGAAGTTCATGCCATCATGGGACCAAATGGTGCGGGTAAAAGCACCTTAGCATCGGTTTTGGCAGGTCGTGATACGTATGAAGTTACGGGCGGTGAAGTAGATTTTGAAGGTGAAGATTTATTAGAATTAGCTCCCGAGGAACGTGCTGCCAAAGGCGTTTTCTTGGCGTTCCAATATCCCATAGAAATTCCTGGTGTTTCAACGACTAATTTCTTGAAAACGGCTGTGAATGAAATGCGTAAATATCGTGGCGAAGACCCAATGGATGCAGTTCAATTTTTGAAGATGTATAAAGAGAAAATGAAGATTGTGAATATCGACCAATCTTTATTAAATCGTTCATTAAATGAAGGGTTTTCGGGCGGTGAAAAGAAGCGTAACGAAATTTTCCAAATGGCAGTTTTGAATCCAAAATTAGCTATCTTAGACGAAACAGATTCAGGACTTGATATTGATGCCTTACGCATTGTAGCTGAGGGAGTTAACAAACTAAAATCTCCTGATAATGCAACCATCGTAATCACACATTACCAACGTTTGTTAGATTTTATTGTTCCAGATTTTGTTCATGTATTATACAAAGGTCGCATCGTAAAATCAGGCACCAAAGAATTGGCTTTGGAGTTGGAAGAGAGAGGTTATGATTGGATTAAGGAGGAATTGGGAGAAACTGTTTAAATTTATTTTTCAACATAAAATTATGGATAATCTTATTTCGAGAATAACGGTTAATGGAAATATTTGTCATGGAAAACCAACCATTAGAGGGCTACGTTATCCTGTTCAAATAATGCTTGAATTAATGTCGTCAGGCATGACAATTGACGAGCTTTTAGAAGATTATCCAGATTTAGTGAAAGAGGATTTTATGGCTTGTTTAGCTACAAAAAATACACATTTCAAAAACTTACAATCATGAAAATATTTTCGGACGTCGTTGAAGAAGTCAAAGAATTAACACTTGACGAAAAAGAAGATTTGATGAATATATTGAAAAATATAATCATTGAAGAGCGTAGAAATGATATTCTTCAAAATTATGAAGATAGTAAACAAGAAACTCGACAGTTTACGAATAATATGAGTGATTTACGAAAACGCTTGATGGCTTAATATGATATCAATAGATTTTTCCAAATCCTTCAAAAGGGCATTCAAGAGAATAATTAGAAATAATAAGATTTCAGAAGATGATTTTTTTGAAAAGTTAGATGTGTTTGCTAATAAT
>JAYUOX010000133.1:0-15318 GCA_043760595.1 Cytophagales bacterium | reverse complement strand
TTTTCCTTGAAATTAGTGGTAAATCAACATATCAATTCAGTTTTTACGGTTTGTTATTCGCCTGATTATCAGTATTTAATCACCGCAGGACGTGATGCACATTTAAAAATTTTAGACGTAAACAATCAGTATAATTTGGTTCATGATATTGCCGCACATTTATTTGCCATTAATGATATAAAATTTAGTCCTGATGGTAAATATTTTGCCACTTGCAGTATGGATAAGTCCATCAAAATTTGGGATGCTGAACAATTCAGACTCTTGAAAGTTATTGACAAAGCCCGTCACGCAGGACATGGAACGTCAATTAATAAATTGTGGTGGAGCGAATATGACAATCTTTTAGTATCAGCTTCGGACGATAAAAGGATTTCTGTTTGGAAGATTGAAGCATAAAAATCCAACTTTGTTTAATATATCCTTGAATAAAGGAAAAACTTTAAAAATCATGAGAATTACCCCCCTTGAAATCAGACAACATACTTTCGATAAGAGTTTTAGAGGGTACGATACTGAATCAGTTGATGCCTTTTTATTGTCGCTCTCGCAAGAGTGGGAACGGGTATCAGAAGACCTCCGTCAGTCTAAACAGCAATTGGAAGTAGCTGAAAAAGAGATAGTTAGAATGAAAGAGCTTGAAAGTAGCCTTTTCAAAACCTTGAAAGCTGCCGAAGATGCTCAACAAAATATCAACTCAACTGCCCAAGCCGAAGCGGATTTAATCACCGACCAAGCACGCATGGAGGCGATTACGATTGCGAGAGAAGCTCAGAAAAATTCTGATATGATAGTCTCGGAGGCAGAAAATAAGGCGAAATTTTTGGTAGAAGAAGCCGTAAACGACCTCAAAAACTACGAGCGGGACTTCAAGGCAATGGAGCGTTACAAAGATTATTTAGTGGTAGAATTAAAATCTTTTGCTAATGATGCTCTTGATAAAGTTACAAAATTTGAAGAAAGGATAAACACTCGTACCAGCGAAGCAAGGCTGAATGAATTGGATATTAGGGCGACTGAAAAATTGGCTGAACCAGTTGCCCCTGTGGTTGAAGTGGTTACCCCAGAGGTTGTTAAAGTAGAAGAAATAATTACGGAATCTGTTGTAAATCAAGAAGTTGAAACGGTTTTGCCAGTAGTAGCAGAAGTGCCAGTTGTTGCAAAAACGGAGGTAGCCGATACAGAAATAGACTTTAATCCAGCCAACGACTACGATGATGAAAATGATGAATTACCAACGGTTCATGCCATCGTTCAGCCTGAACCAGAGATTATAAATCCAGCTTTTGTACAACCTGAGCAAGAAATTGAGAAGGTTACATTTGTACATCCAGTTCAAGTAATTGAAACACCAACGGATGAATTTAGCGAAACGGCGGATAATTTGATGAAAGAAATGAAAGCCACCCGTGGAAGACCTCGTAAAATTGTTACGAATACTAACGGATTGCCAACGGTTTCATCTGTCATGGAAGAGTTTTCAAAAGATGCTCCCGTTGCTATTTCTAATGGAGGAGGTTCGTTTTTTGATAATATTTAGTTGTTGTTAGAAATATCTTGCTATGCAAAAATTTCAAGTTGAATAACAGCTTGAAATTTTTTGTTTATGAGTATTACGGATAGCCTTGTCCGTTTATTTTATTGACTACGGACAAGGCTGTCCGTAATACAAAATTATGGGAACAATTGCCTTAGAAGGAATTGAGTTTTTTGCCTATCATGGCGTTCACGAAGAAGAACAGAGAATTGGCAATCGCTATCAGGTTGATATTCAGGTAACTACGGATTTTTCGGAGGCTGCCGAAAACGATAAATTGAGAGATACTGTCAATTATGGCGACTTGTACGAGATAATTTCTGGCGTGATGAAAATTAAAGCGAGATTATTAGAACATATTGCCCAATTAATCATTTCTAAGGTAAGAGAACGTTACCCTGAGATAGAAAAAGTGGAAGTTTCGGTTTCTAAATTTAATCCACCCATCGGCGGGGTATGTACCCGTGCAAAAGTAACCCTCGTAGGATAATTTATGGCTCATCAAGTAACGATAAAAGACCTTGCCAAGCACCTAAATATTTCGGTGGCTACTGTTTCTCGTGCCATGCGGGATATGCCAGAAATCAAGGCGGAGACTCGTGATGCCGTACTAAAATTAGCCAAAGAGTGGGATTATCAACCTAATATTTTAGCCACTAATTTAGTAAAGAGTCGTACCAAAACTATTGGAGTTATTGTGCCTGATTTGTCGTATCATTTCTTCGCTTCGGTTATCAAAGGCATTGAAGAAGAAGCCTTTGCGAGAGGGTATAGTTTGCTCCTGACTCAGACTAATGAGTTGTATGAAAGAGAATTAATCAATGTTCAAAACTTGTCTCGTGGGCAAGTAGAGGGCTTTATCGTTTCAATTTCACAAGAAACTACCGACTTTGAACACCTCAAACGCCTCCAAAGAAAAGGCATTCCATTAGTATTTTTTGATAGAGATGCTAACGAAATCGACGTGCCGAAAGTGATGGTGGATAATGTAGGGGCGGCGTATGAAGCCACAAAACATTTGATTGAAAATGGGTCAAAACGGATAGCATTTTTGGCAGGACCCGCTAATGTTACCGTTAGTAATTTACGACAAGAAGGTTACGAAAATGCACTCAAAGATGCTGGTTTTCAGGTAGATGAAAGTTTGGTTGTTCACGGAAATTACAATATGCAAGGGGCGATTGAACTGACTAATAAATTATTTGAATTGCCAAATCCACCCGATGGATTGGTGGTGGTGAGTGACCGTTTGGCAGTAGGTGCAATTTCGGCTTTGCGGAAGAAAAATATCAAAATCCCAGAGGATGTTGCCATTGTTAGTTTTAATGATGAACCCATTTGTACGATTGTTACGCCTACGCTCACGAGCGTTTCTCAACCAACTTTTGAGATGGGGAAAATGGCTATGTCATTGTTAATCAATCAGATAGAGAAGCCAGATAGCGTTGAAAATTTAGAAGTAAAAGCGTTTAAAACAGAATTAAAAATTAGAGAATCATCTTTGCGACTGAAAATTTAATGATAGATTAACCCGTAGGGTTTAAATGTGAATAGCCGTAGATGCAATCTACGGGAGATAGAAACCGAGTAAAACAACTCTGGAAGAGTTGAATAATCGAAATGTGAGATAGATATTTAACCCTTTCAGGGTTGAGGTATTAACCTTTATTCTCCGTAGATTGCATCTACGGTTATTCATATTCAAGTCCGCTGGACTTTTGCATCAAGAAACATCCTTTCCCCAACCTAATCATGAGAAAAATATTCTTCTTATTGTTATGCCTGATAGCATCATTCTCATTATCAGCTCAAAAGAAAAAGAAACCAAAAAAAATTATTGTAGAGATTCCTCAGACGGTTCAAAAAAAGCCTCTCACCCACGATGTTTATGATTCATGGAAAGAAATTCCTGATAAAATGATTACCAATGATGGTAGTACGATTGTCTATACCCTCAATCCGCAAGAAGGCGATGGGCGAGTAGTATTTCATTCTTTGAAAAGTGCAAAAATAGACTCCGTTCAAAGAGGTGCTGAAATTCGTTTGACGGATGATTCTGAATATGCTATTTTTAAGATAAAACCACAACTCAATTTGGTTAAATCGGCAAAACGTTTGAAAAAGAAAAAAGAAGAAATGCCGAAGGATTCTTTGGGTATTTATGGATTACAAACCAATCAAATAACCAAGATTCCGAATGTATTATCCTATAAAATCCCTGAGAAAGCGGGAGGGTGGCTTGCCTATCAAATAGAAGAAACTAATAAAATTGACATTACTAAAAAGAAAGATACCTTAGTAAAAACAGAAACTAAAAAGAAATCTCCCAAAAAAGAATCTGAGGAAAACGGCTATGGTTTAGTATTGAAAAATTTTAAAACTAATACAGAACAATCTTTTAGTTTTGTTACGGAATACAACTTTGCTAAATATGCTAAAAGGTTAGTATTTAGTACAACAGGTAATGATTCTACCTTGCTATCAGGCGTTTATGCTTATGATTTACAGAACGGTAAATTAGAAAATATCTTTAAATCAAAGGGGAAATTCAAGAAGTTGTCATTGTCAGAAGATGGAACTCAAATAGTATTTATTGCTGATTTAGACACCAATACTAAAACTCAAATCCGTTTTCCAAAACTGTATCGTTGGAAAGAAGGAGATGCCCAAGCGCAACTTTTGGCAGATGAAAAACAGACTTTTGCTCCTGCGGGTTGGTTGGTGAGTGATAATTTTCAACCACGGTTTTCAAAGGATGGTACAAAATTATTCTTCGGAACAAATCCGAAACCCGTTGTGGCAGATACTACACTTTTACCCGAAGAAATCGTGAGTGTAGAAGTTTGGAATTGGCAAGATAAAAAACTCCAAACGCAACAAAAAGTAAGTTTAGAAGAGGATAAAAAACGCTCTTATTTGTCAGTTGTTCATTTAGATAATATTAAAATAATACAATTAGGCTTTGCAGAAATACCCAATATAAATTTGGATAAAGAAGCAAATCATAATATTGTTTTAGCAACGTCGGATGTTCCTTATTCAAATCAGCATTGGGATTGGAGTAACAAAAAGGATGTTTATTTGGTAAATCTAAAAGATGGTTCACGAAAACAAATCGCTACGGCATTGCAGGGGAATCCTGTATTGTCTCCAAATGCTCAATTCGTTACTTGGTGGTCGATGCCTGATACAGCTTGGTTTGCGTATTCTTTAAATACAGAAAAAACGGCTAAACTTACTAATAATCAGGGCGTTAAGTATTACGATGAAGACGATGATCACCCTGATTATCCACAACCTCATGGTTCTGCGGGTTGGGTGGATGATGTAAAAGACCCTATGTTTGTCGTCTATGATAAATATGATGCTTGGGCGATTGATTTGAGAAATAATGTACCAATGCTCATTACGGGTGGGCGAGCCAATAAAGTTCAGTATCGTTACGTCAATTTGGATGCGGACGATAAATTTATTTTGGGTAAAAATGCTTTGTGGAAATTGGTTTATGAAAAAGACAAATCGGAAGGTTATGCTATTCCCACAAGTCCACTTACAAGACCCAAAGAGATTTACAAAGTTGATTATACCTTGTCAAATCCCACAAAAGCAAAAGGGAATGATAATCTGATATTTACGAAACAAAATTTTCAAAATTTCCCAGATTTATACACTTCTGATATGAATTTTCAGAATGTTACAAGAATCTCGGAAGCCAATCCACAACAAAAAGATTACTCCTGGGGAACGGTGGAACTCGTTGATTATAAGGCATTCGATGGAACACCATTGCAAGGGCTTCTGTATAAACCAGAGAATTTTGATGCTACAAAAAAATATCCAATGATGGTTTATTTTTATGAAAAGAATACGGAGAATTTGCATACGCATTTTACGCCTTCACCGATTCGTTCTTATATCAATTATCCTTATTTTACTTCAAATGGTTACGTAGTTTTCGTTCCAGATATTGTGTATAAAGCGGGTGAACCAGGTAAATCAGCCTACAATTGTATCATTGCAGGAACAAAAGAAATGATTGCAAAAGGGTTTATTAATCCAGATCGAGTGGGTATTTCAGGGCATAGTTGGGGAGGTTATCAAACGGCTTATTTAGTTACGCAAACCAATATGTTCAGAGCCGCCGAAGCGGGAGCTCCCGTATCAAATATGACCTCGGCGTATGGTGGAATTCGTTGGGAATCAGGATTTTCACGCCAAGCTCAATACGAAAAAAATCAAACCAGAATAGGAGGGACGTTGTGGGAAAAGTATGATAAATACATCGAAAATTCTCCCCTTTTTCAAGTTCCAAAAATTCAAACGCCAGTCTTGATGATGCACAATGACGATGATGGAGCGGTGCCGTGGCAACAAGGCATTGAATTTTACATGGCTCTCAAACGCTTGAATAAACCCGTTTGGTTACTGAATTATAACGGAGAAAAACACGGTTTAACCCAACGTAAAAATCGTAAAGATTTCGCTAAAAGACTCTATCAATATTTTGATCATTATTTAAAAGATGCCCCAGCACCCGCTTGGATGACCGATGGTTTGCCGATGATTGAGAAGGGAATAAATCAGAAATTGGAGGTTTTTAAGTAGAACAGGTTTCCAACCTGTTTGAAACATGAACAGGTTGGAAACCTATTTTACTTGAAAACTAATTGAAATTCAGAACCCAACCCGAGAGATGATTTTACAGAAATTTTACAAGAAATTGCCTTTGCTAAGTCTCGAATAAGGTATAATCCCAATCCAGATTTTGAACCAATAATGGCATTTTCATCGTAAAGAGTAGCAATTTGTTGCTCTGAAATTCCAAAACCATTATCTGTAATTGACAAAATTATCTGCCCATTTTGCTGTTCCGCCTTCCAATGAATTGTGCCATTTGGGCTTGAATTTAAGGCTTTTATGGCATTATTTGTTAGATTTTGCATAATGGTTTTTAGGTAATCTTCGTCTGTGGAAACAATCAAATTATCTTTATTTTCAAAACTGATTTTTACTGAATTTGTACTCGAAAAGAATTTTTGTAAACATTTAAAGATTTCATTTATCGCAATCCGTTTTACTTGTGGCTTAAAATTCTCCATTTGCCCTTTACTCCAAAGCAACATAGATTCCATGTTTTCCAATAAATCTTCGGCTGAATCGGTAATTATTTGCTGATTTCGTGCTTTGATTTCTTCCGTGAGTAAGTCTGGATTTTCTTTTTGTAAATGTAAAAAACTAATCAAATTTGCTACGGGACTGCGTAAATCATGGCTCAGAATGGCGAAGAATTTTGCTTTTATTTTGTTGGCTTCGTCTAATTCTGAATTGAGATGTAGGAGAGTAGTATTTGTTTTTTTTCTGGTTTGGTTTTGCCAAAAAAGTAACCCCCCGATGATAGAAAGTAGCCCTAAACCTAAAATATAATACCATTTTTGCTTTTCGTTGGCTTCTAAGGATATTTTACTAATCAAAATTTCCTTCCGATTTAATTCTATTTCTTTACCCACTAATGCCAATTGCTTTTCCTGAGCCACTTTCTCTAACTTTTCTGATTTTAATTCAGACTGTGTTTTCAAAAAGTTTAACCTATTCAAATCTCTTTCTTTTTGGCTTTTGGTCAAATTTGCTTGGTTCAGTGCCAACATCAATTTTTGTTGGTTGAACTTTTCGTTAGCGAGTAATTCGGCGGTTTTATATTTTTCTTCTTTCGTATCAAATTCGTACTGAATCTCTAATCTTGAAAGTTGTTTTCGGTTGTTTTCATTATCAATATTGTCCTTCAATTCGGTGTATTTTCTGAAACTAATGTAGGCACTATCCATTTTCCCTAATTGCTCATAAATTCTACTCAGATTATCAAAAGTCTCTTTTTGAACGTCTTGAACTTTGATTTCGTAAGCCAAATTATTGGCTTTTCGAGTATAGTTTAAGGCTGAACTGTAGTCTTTATTTTCCAGAAAATATTTGCCTATGCCTTGAAGACTTACGGCAATTCCCTTTTTATTTTTGATCCCTTCGTTGATTTCAAGAGCTTTTTTATAGTTAGAATAAGTATCGGGATAGTTTTTTAATTCGCTGTATGCGTTGGCTACGTTTCCGTATTCTCGGGCAATTCCTAATTTATTATCTATTTCAATATTTTTAGAAAGGGCATTTTGGTAGTAATTAAGAGCTTTTTCGTAGTTTTTTGTTTGAAAAAAGACATTACCAATATTTGCCAAACTTCCAGCAATGCCTACTTGCGACTTGATTTTTGTATTGATATTTAAGCCATCTTCAAAGTATTTCAAAGCTAAATCGTAGTTTTTTATTTCACTATAAATCACGCCCATATTCGTGTAGGTTACGCCCATCGTCAATTCTTCTTTTGATTTTTCACCCAAACGAATCACTTTTTGGTAATAATTTAAGGCGGCAGGATAATTATTTTGAACAGTATTGACAGTACCCAACATCGATAAACACGCCATGATACCTGAATTATTTTTTATTTCTTCATTGACGGTTAATGATTTCGTAAGATAAAGTTGAGCATCTTTGAAATTGCCCATCGAATAATAGGCTATCGCTTGAAATCTATTTCCATCGGCTAATCCCTTTTTGTAGATAATTTTCTCCGAAAGCTGAGTGGCTTGTTGTGAATATTCCAAAGTTTTGGCTGGACTTGACATATAATATGCCCTTGCTAATTGAAGCAAAACATTCGCCCTTACGGTATCTTCCTTGTTTTTTTTACCCAAATTTTCTAATAATTTATCGTAAACTGTGGGAGTTTGGCTATGTGTAGGAATATGAAGGAGAAGTATATTTTTTTCATTGGGGTTAAATTGGTCATCTAAAATTAACTAAAATATCTTTATAACTCCGCCCAATCGGAAGTGTAAAGTCTTGAATATGAACCTGTTGTGCTGTAATTCTGTCAATAAAATTGGGTTGTATCGTAAAACTTCTATGTATTCGCAAGAAAGATTGGAAGGCTGATTCAAGTAATAAATTACCGATGGATGATAAAACGGAATGTTTTTTTGTAGTGGTTACGATGCGAGTATAATCTTTTAAACCTTCCAAATAAAGAATTTCGTGAAGATTAATTTTGATTTGCTGATGCCCGTCTTTGATAAAAATGGTATTGCCACCCAAACTATGTTCAAATAATTCAGCCTTTTGTTTTATCTCAAAATATTGCTGAATCCGATTCATACAATTCTCAAATCGTTCAGCTTTAATCGGTTTTACCAAAAAATCAAAGGTTTCTACTTCAAAACTTTCAGCTGCATAATCGGGAAAGGAGGTGATAAAGATACAGATTGGAATATTTTTCAATTTACTCCTCAACTCCAAACCACTCATTTCGGGCATATCAATATCAGAAAATAGTACGTCGATTTGCTTGTTTTCGATAGTAGTCAAAGTCTCTGAAGCAGAAGAAAATACGCCACAGATATTCAGAAAAGGGTATTTTTTTACGAATGAAAAAGCCATTAGACGGTCTAATTCATTATCGTCTATGATGATGCAGTTTAGGAGTGTGTTCATGGTTTGGGTTTCTCTTTCCAAATATAAAAATCTTTTGATGAATAATGGGTAAATCACCCTATGATTTAGTTATTGGTCTATTTAAAATGTCGTTGGTCGATTTGGGATTTTATTGAAGGAGGGAAATATTTAGTTTTGAGCATCGAAATCAATACAATTTACCTCAAATTACCATGAAAAAAATAATTATAATCGTCTTATTATCAGGACTTTATCATATTTCTAACGCTCAGAATTATGTTTTGAGTCCATTAGGAATAAAATTTCCAAATTATACAACGGGTACTCGTCCAGCCGCAAATAGCATAGGGGCTGGAATGGTGTTGTATAACTCAATGGATAATGTTTTACAATTTAGTCAGGGGAGTAGTTGGTTAAATTTTGGTTTGCCTAACGGTTTAGTTAATCAGACTTTGCGAAATAACGGTAGCGGTTGGGTTTCGGACGGATTGATGTAAAATGACGGAAGTCGCATTTTGATTGGACTTACAAATAATGATTATGATGGATTGCTTCGGGTAAATGTAGGAAATGGCAGTACGGGAGTTTATGTCACTTCAACCGATAACCCAAGTATTTATGCTCAATCAAACACTTCTTCGGCAGTTTCTGGATTTTCAACCTCTGGTAATGCCATTTACGGACAATCAACAGCGGGAACAGGATTGGCGGGAGTCTCTACAAATGGACCTGGAATATCGGCATCTTCAACCAACGGAGTAGGAATTTCAGCGTATTCTGCCACAAAACAAGCTATTTATGCCACGGGGGTTGGCTATCCTGCTATTTATGCAACTTCTCAAAACACGGGACTTCTTGCAGACGGGGGATATGCGGGCGTACAGGGAAGTTCTGTAAGTGGCACTGGCATAATTGCTTCATCCACCAATGGAATTGGATTGTCAGCTACCTCATCAAATAATGTGGGTATTCAAAGTGTAACTAACTCAACAACAGCGATTTATGGAATTTCAATAGGAGGTCCTGGGCTATGGGGACAGTCAAATACAAGTTTTGGGCTTTACGCAACCAGTACAAGTAGTTATGGAATTTATGGAACATCGCAAACCAATACTGGAATTAAAGGAACTTCTGGTACATCCTACGGAGGGGAATTTTTGGGTAGAGTCAGAGTGGGAAAAGGTGGAAATGGAGATGCAGGAATTGAATTTGAAAAAAGTAACCAAACGCAAGGAGGCTATGTAGGTATGAATGGAGATAACGAAATGATGGTTTGGGGTTTTCCTTATGGCGGACCAATTCAACGATGGAATGTTAATGGTGGGCAAATTTGTTACGCCACTTCTCCTACTATTTGCTCTGACATTCGTTTGAAAAAAGATTTTAGCAATCTCTCAAATTCTTTGGCTTCAATTACGCAACTAAAAGGCTATAATTATTACCTAAAAAATGAGAAAAACCCATATCTTCAAACGGGTTTTATTGCCCAAGAAATTCAAAAAATCTTTCCAGAATTGGTCAATACAGGCTCTGATGGCTATTTATCTGTGGATTATATCGGTTTGATTCCGCATTTGGTGGAAAGTATAAAATCTTTGAAAAGTGAAAATGATAGCTTGAAAGAAAGGTTGTTGAAAATTGAAAATTTCTTACAAAATTCTGAATTACAATTAGAAGCTAAACGATAAAATACGATTATGAAAAAGATACTAATAATCCTCCTAATTGCCCAATCACTTTTTTCTTGTAAAAAAACAGAATTAAGCCCACAGGAGCAATTGAACAATACTTTTTGGACAGGTTTTTTTAATTATGAACCACATAAAGATGGCATTACGGGCTTGGAAATAATACAACCTTTTGCCATTGAATTTTTATCAAATGGAAATATTAATTGGAATGAAACTTTGGGAAATTCTGGTGGTAAATGGGTATTGACTGACCAAACAATTACCATCACGCAAGACAACAAAAATGTCATTACGCTTTCATATATAGATGGTAAAATTAGTTTTGTAAAAATAGTAGGTCCACCCGCCAAGTGGACGGCAACAAGCATCGAAAAATATAATTCAGACATTGATAAACCTACTTCTAATACAGTTTGGGGGAATAACGGTTTTAGTAATGTAAACCTAATTGAAGTAAATTCAAACCCAAGGTTGGATTGGGGTTCGTATAAAGACGTTCCTATCGAAGTGAAAAATAATATGATTATGGCAAATTCTGGGGGTTTTGGGTTTGTGGGTAGAGGTGCTTTTATGATTATCAGAAACAATAAGATGTATTTTATTTACAGAGCCAATGGTGGCGATTTTGTGGCGTACATTTATACTAAAAAATGATTTAACTAATTGATTATCAATAAATTAAATATTATGAAACTTAAATAAAATCATGAAAACCTCACACAAAATCCTACTACTTTTTGTAGCCATTTTTTTAACTTATTGTACAAAAACCACCGACACTATTGACCCAAATGCAGGAACAGGCGGTACAATTAATCCCAATACAGGAACATCGGGCAAAGGGCAGCCAGGGGTTGTGGGTATCGCAGGTATAGACGCTTGGGATAAATTAGCGGCTACCGAAAAAAGTAGAATCAAAGACTGGAATGCCATTTTTATGCACCAATCCGTAGGTGGTGATTTGGAAGACGGAGCAAATAATAATGGAATCAAATTTGAATATTTCGACCTCAACGAAAAACCAAAAGGACTATCAGGCAATGTTTTCAGCGTTTCCAATGGCGACCCAGTTGGTAAAATTGCGGAGTTTAAGAAAAATGCTTTGGCACATAAAGCCATTCTTAAAATTGCCATCTTCAAATTTGGTTATGCTGATATTACCGATGGAAACATTGAGCAAGTCAAAACCGCCTACAAAGGCTTGATTGATGATTTACGGACTCAAATTACCGATATAAAATTTGTACATATCACACCGCCATTGGTTTATATCACTTCAAAAGACGATGGAAATGCTGCCAAAATGAAGATTGCCCAATGGATGAAAGATACTTTTAAGGACAAAGACAGTATTTTTGACTTAGAAGAAATAGAATCAGACAATGGAGCTTGTAACCTAAATGGCGTTTGGACAATCTGTAATAAATATCGTTCAACGGCAAGCTGTCCAAGTAAAGGGCAAGGCATAGACGCACCCGAAGGACAAGGGCATTTGTGCGAAAGTGCCGCTACACGCATTAGCAAGGCATTTTTGTATTGCATTTATCAAATTGGGAAATAAAATTGTGTAGCCACTAAGGCACAAAGGAATTAATAACTACAATTTCGTAGTTCACGGAAGCCTTCGGTTTTACCGAAGGCTTCCGTGAACTACGAAATTGGAATCCCGATTATGCATCCCAGTATCAATCAATCAATCAATCAATCAATCATAGTAGAATCATAAAAAATAAAAACTTAGAGCCTTGGTGTCTCAATAAATCAAAATAAACATGAAAACATTAATCATTATCCTCTTAACAATCTCATTTTCAAGCAATTGCCAAAATGTCGTAGGCACTTGGAAACGCACATCAACCGTTTTGGAACATACTGATGGCAAAACAAATGACCTGCAAAAAACCATGTTGTCGAGTATGCCATGCCTTGCAGATGTAAAATATGTGTTTGAAAGTAATGGAAAACACACCATGATTTTATCGAAAGGTTGTGAGGGATTACCAAATGAAGATGCCACTTGGAAAATGACAGGAAATACTTTTTCTATTATTCAAAATGTAGGAAAGGAAACTATTAGCACTACTTATGACCTAAGTTTTACAGGAAACATAATGATAATGAGCCACACCTACACGGCTGCGGAACAAGCCTCAAACGCAAAAAGAATCGTTTTGAAATATCAGAAATTATGAAATCAATCCGCAATTTTCAAAATTGTATTCACTTCTTTTGCATTTGAAAAATAGCTAACACCTTCATTATCAGTTACTTTTATTCGATAATTGACTGTTTCATTGCTTTCGTGAATCTGGTCAAGGTAACGATAGGAGAGGGCTTTGTCTGAGAATTGCCCACTTGCTTTTGAGTTAAACTTCGCTACGATTTTGAAGTCTCCTCCCTGCCTTTGTCGCTCAATTTCAAAACTTATGATTCCTCTTTCTTGGCTCGTAATCCAGTCTATCGACATTCCACTTTTGGTAGAAGTCAAATTGAAATCTTTAACTGTATAAGCAGTAGCAACTTTAACGGTAAATTCATCCTGTAAACATTTTTGATTGTCTTGGACGATAAATTTTGTGGTTACTTTCGGAGCAATATTTATTGCCTTAATTTTTGAATTATCCTGATTCCAATTGTACGTCCCCGTCCATGATGCTTGCAATGGAATTGAGGTTTGATTTGCTTCTAATTTTAAAGCGTGTTTTTGATTGACATCCTTAAAAATGGTAAATTTATCCTTAATACTTCCGTCTTCGGCAATAAATTTTGCATCCAAACGATTGCCTTCAATTTCCAAAGCCAAAGAACCTGCATTGGTATTGTTTGAATAAACCATCGCATCATGTGGATAAGTAGGTTGAGAGCCTCCATTGCCAGCACCAACTCCGTTTACGACATAGATAATTCCCTCATTTTCAGTTACTTTACTATCTTTTATGTATGGACAAGAATCTTTTGAATTATCATATCGCCCTGTGGAGGTACTTGCACTATGTTGCTTTTGATTAAAGGTTGGCTCTAAACCATGATGTCCTTTTATCATTTGGGAACGTTCATAATTATGACTATGACCATTCAAAACCATATCAACTTTATATTTTTCCAAAATCGGAACAACGCCTTCTCTAATGGTTTTTAGGTCAATTTCAGTATCAGAATTATGCGAACCCATCGTATAGGGCGGGTGATGCCAATACACAATCGTCCACTTTTGTTTGTTGGCTTTTAGGTCTTTTTCCAACCATTTCATCTGTTCACTTTCTTTCGAGAACATACTTCTATCCGCCCCCTCACGTCCGTAAGAATCCAGACTAACAAAATGAATGTTAGCGTAATTGTAGGCATAAAACGCTTTTGAGCCAGAGGGTACTCCACCTGCTTCACCTTTGGTCGGGACTGAAAAAATAGAAAAGTAAGGTACAAGAGGGTCTTCGATTTTGTAGTTGTTTGTCGTTGGAGAATAATCATGATTGCCAGGAGATGGAAACATGACCGTCTGTTTCATCAATTTATCAACTTGATAATACTCAAAAAAACGAAGTTGATATTCCCAATCCCAACCTTGTGCGTAGGCATTATCACCCAAAAGTAACCACAGATTTGTATATTCACCCTTGAGTGATTTTAAATATTCAGTTTGAACTTTTTTCTGAGTTTCTACGCCTACACCCATATCACCCAATGCCCAAACTCGTACTTTCTGCTCAGAACCAACCGCTGGGGCTGTAATAAAAAATGTTTCATCTGATTTCTCTAAAACCTTGTTTCCACCCACAATTTCATAAAAATATTTAGTATTTGGTTTTAGGTTATCAAGCGTAATGATATGTTCTGTTTTTGTGAAATTGTCTGATTTTGAGGAGGTTACAGAACTTGGAGTCAATCCAAAATTGATTTTTGAAGACACAGGAACATCCGTCCGCCAACGAATCATTATACTCGTGGGCGTACCCATTTGTAGGTAAGGACCTCTGGTAATTTTTTGGGAAAAAGAGGGGAGGGCAAGAAAAATTACAGAAAGCAAAGAGATATGTGTCAATATGTTTTTCATGTTTTGATAGTGGTATTGATGGTAAATTTGTTATGGGTCAAGTTAAAACCAAAATGCTCATAAACTTGTATATTTTCAGTTCTGAGTTTATTGGAAGTAACCTCAATGCTTTTCAAATTATTTGTTTTTGCATAAGTTTTCACTTCTTCGATTAGAAGTTTTCCGATACCTTGATTTCTAAAATTTGGTTCAATATAAAATTCTTGAATTTCTCCAACTACCCCGCAGTGATGTAAGAGCTTTTGCGTATGAAAACTAATAAATCCAATGACTTTATCATTAGACTCTGCAACATAATAAACGTAACTTTTATTTTGTAAATTATCTTCAAATATATCTTCAAATATCTGATAATCAAATACTTCGTTTTCAAGATTGCAGATAAAATCGTAAATTGTATTTAAATCTTCCGAGTTAGTTTTTCTGATATTTATCATTTTTTGTTAGATAAAAAACAGTTAATCAATCTTAAATTCAATCCCCAAAGTCTCTAAATCATCCTCTCCCAATTCAGAAGGTTCAATCAGCATTTTTAGGGTTTT
>JAYUOX010000132.1:0-5093 GCA_043760595.1 Cytophagales bacterium | reverse complement strand
TCAGGAGCAAAGTCAGAAGCTGAACTTCAAGAAGTAGGTACCGTATTGCAAATCGGTGATGGTGTAGCCCGTATTTACGGACTAACGAAAGTACAAGCGGGTGAGTTGCTCGTTTTTGATAATGGCTTACAAGCCCTTGCTCTTAACCTCGAAGAAGACAACGTCGGAGCGGTATTGTTGGGAGATTCGGGAGACATTAAAGAAGGTGCAACCGTAAAACGTACTAACACGATTGCTTCTATCAAAGTAGGTGACGGTATCTGCGGACGTGTGGTGAATACACTCGGACAACCTGTTGATGGCAATGGACCAATTACGGGTGAATTGTACGAAATGCCTTTGGAGCGTAAGGCTCCTGGGGTAATCTTCCGTCAGCCCGTTACTGAACCTATGCAAACGGGTATCAAAGCAATTGATGCCATGATTCCAGTAGGTCGTGGACAACGTGAATTGGTTATTGGTGATCGTCAAACTGGTAAAACTACCGTTTGTATTGACACCATCATCAACCAAAAAGAATACTTTGATGCTGGCAATCCAGTATATTGTATTTATGTTGCCTGTGGACAAAAAGCCTCTACCATCAAGCAAATCGAACAAACACTTCGCAAAGCAGGTGCAATGGATTATACCGTAATTGTAGCCGCAGGTTCTTCTGAGCCAGCAGCAATGCAATTTTACGCTCCTTTTACGGGTGCTGCCATTGGAGAATTTTTCCGTGATACAGGTCGTTCGGCTTTGATTGTATATGATGATTTATCGAAACAAGCGGTTTCATATCGTGAAGTTTCTCTTTTACTTCGCCGACCACCAGGACGTGAGGCATACCCAGGAGATGTTTTCTATCTTCACAGTCGTTTGTTAGAACGTGCCGCCAAGATTAACTCTTCGGACGTAATTGCAAAAAATATGAACGACCTCCCAGATTCTATCAAGCATTTGGTAAAAGGCGGTGGTTCATTGACAGCTCTTCCAATCATCGAAACCCAAGCAGGGGACGTTTCTGCCTACATTCCGACAAACGTAATTTCGATTACGGACGGTCAGATTTTCTTGGAAACAAACTTGTTCAACTCAGGTATTCGTCCAGCTATTAACGTAGGTATTTCGGTATCACGTGTGGGTGGTAATGCTCAGATCAAGTCGATGAAAAAAGTAGCAGGTACCTTGAAACTTGACCAAGCTCAATTCCGTGAATTGGAGGCTTTTGCTAAGTTTGGTTCAGACCTTGATGCTTCTACAAAACTGACTATCGAGCGTGGTAAGCGTAACTTAGAAATGTTGAAGCAACCAAACGGTCAGCCTCAACGTGTGGAAGAACAAATTGCGATGATTTTCCTTTCGACCAAAGGTTTGTTAGATAAAGTAGCAGTTTCAAAGGTTCGTGATTTTGAAAAAGATTTCGTGAACATGATGAACACAACCCAAAAATCAACGATGGAAGCCCTCAAAGCTGGAAAATACGATGATTCTCTGACTGACGTTCTCACGAAAGTATCGAAAGAAGTAGCTCCAAAATACGCTTAATTTTAGGTATGAGTTATGAGGTATTAGGTATTAGGTAATTACACCGATAACTTTTACCTCATAATTCTAATACTGGATTATGAAGTCAAAAGTATGATTTAATGATAATGTGAAGATTACCGAACCACTGGTAACCTCATACCTCATATCTCATACCTCATAACTAAAAAAAATATGCCTTCATTAAAAGAAGTCCGCAACCGAATAGTATCGGTAAATTCCACTCAACAAATAACCAAAGCCATGAAGATGGTTTCGGCAGCCAAACTTCGTAGAGCCACGGAAGCCATCACACAGATGCGTCCATACTCACAGAAATTGTCTGAAATGATCGCAACGGTTTCATCAAACACGGATGGTTCGTTAGAGAATCCATACACAGTCGTTCGTGAAGTAAAGAATGTTTTAGTCATTGCGGTAACGTCTGATCGTGGTTTGTGTGGAGCTTTCAATGCCAACGTTGGCAAGACCGTAATCAGTCTTGTTGATGAAAAATATGCTACTCAACGTGCCGCTGGCAATGTGGAAGTGATGGCGATTGGTAAAAAAGGTGGGGAATATTTGGCTCGCCGTGGGTATAATGTAAATACTAAATTCATAGATGTTTACACCCGTTTGAGTTTTTCAGCCGTGCGTGAAGCCGCCGAAGAAGCCATGAAAGGCTTTGAGTCAGGTAAATACGATGTAGTTGAGGTGGTTTACAATCAGTTCAAAAACGTGGCAACTCAAATTTTGACAACTGAACAAGTATTGCCAATGGTTGAGAAAAAAGACGAAAAGAAAATTAAGGCTTCAACGGTTGATTATATTTTTGAACCGTCCGAAGAAGAAATCATTTCAGAATTGACTCCCAAAGCCTTAAAATTGCAAGTTTACAAAGCTGTTTTAGAATCTAACGCTTCAGAACACGGAGCAAGGATGACAGCAATGGACAAAGCAACGGATAATGCTGGTGAGTTGATCAAAGAATTGAAATTACAATATAACCGCTCTCGTCAGGCGGCAATCACCAAAGAGATTCTCGAAATCGTTGGTGGTGCAGAGGCTTTGGCGGCGGCATAGTATTTAGTTAGTAGAGAACAGATAATAATTAATAGTTATTTTCAAGAGCATCAAAAAAGGCTTTTCAAGAGATTGAGAAGCCTTTTTTGATGTGAACAAACGAATATACACGAACGGTATTTAGGTTAAGCCAAACAATGATTAACTTTGTTCTTTATTAAAACAAAAAATAAACTGAAATGAAAAAATTACTTTACGCTATCGTAGCAACAGCATTAGTAAATTTTGGAGGAAATGCACAGGCAATCAAAACCCCAGCACCAAGTCCAAGCCAAACCATTAAGCAAGATTTTGCTTTGTCGTCCATCGAAATTGTTTATTCTCGTCCAAATATGAAAGGACGTACTGTTTTTGGAGACTTAGCTCCAATGGGGAAAATGTGGAGAACAGGGGCTAATGGAGCAACAAAAGTAACTTTTGGAGAGGACGTAAAAGTAGGTGGAGTGGCTGTAAAGGCAGGTTCTTATGCACTTTATACGATTCCGAACAAAGACGAGTGGGAGGTTATTTTGAACAAAGGAATCAATAATTGGGGCATTGATGGTTATAAGGCAGAAGAAGATGTAGCTAAATTCAAGGTGAAGCCAATGACATTGCCAATGAACATCGAAACATTCACAATGAGCATTGCAAACGTGATGCCTGCCAGTGCAGAAATTCACGTAATGTGGGAAAAAACGGCTGTATCAATTCCTGTTGTGGCTGACATTGATACCAAAATTGCAAAATCAATCGATAATGCAATGAACGCAGACAACCGTCCATATTTCCAAGCAGCAGGTTATTATTTTGAAACAGGGAAAGACCTTTCAAAAGCACTTTCATGGGCTGATAAAGCTATTGAGAATAATCCAAAAGCCTTCTGGATTATGCACTTAAAAGCAAAAATTCAAGCAAAATTGGGCGATAAAGCCGCTGCAACAAAAACAGCTAACGAATCAATTGCCTCAGCAAAAGAAGCTAAAAACGATGATTATGTGGCTTTGAATGAGAAATTGATTGCTACGTTGAAGTAGCTATTGGTTATCAGTTATTGGTTATTAGTTATTGGTAGAAGGCTTTTTAAATTTTCATTTTTATAGTAACCAATAACTAATTTCCAATAACTAACTTGCATATCAAAAAAAAATCCCTCACCTTTGCACCACAAAATTTTAAACGGCTTTCTTTTAGCCGCAAATACCATGAAGTTAAGACAAGTTTTCTGTTAAATAGCTCCTCTCGGTTTCCTCAAAATCCAATCTTCATGGGTATTGTCCTCCGAAGGGCAATTCAATTACAATTTATCAATCATTTTATTGGTTTATTCTTAAATCTAAAACATTATTTGTATTTTTAGTTAATACATTTGTGTATTCGTTTGGTTATTGGAAAAAGTAAAATTCCAAATTAAGTATCCAATAACTAATAACCAATCTTTCAAGTAACCAATAACCAGTTTATATGTCAATTCAACCTAAAATAAACATAAATCTCGAAGAGATAAACACCAAAAAACAACGACTCGAACAGGTAAAGGCGGAATTGAAGCATGAATTTATCGGTATCGACTATATCATCGAAGAATTGGTCGATTATATCCAAATCTGGTATTTGATGCCCGAGATTTTGACACGTCCCATTATCGTCAATTTGTGGGGTATGACGGGCGTAGGTAAGACCGATTTAATCCGAAAATTAGTTTCAAAATTAGAATATCAAGACCGTTTTGTGGAAGTAGAATTGTCCAATGGCGAAAGCACTTGGAACAGTACGGTTTCGTCAATTTTAGAAACCAACGGAATCAATGATGCTAAACCATCGATTATTTTATTTGACGAAATCCAACGTTTTTATACCATAGATTCAGAAGGAAAACCACTTCTGAACACTCGGTTCCAAGATTTTTGGGAATTATTGTCAGATGGTAAATTAGCAAAACGTGATGCCAAAGAATCCATTGATGAATATTTGCAACGGTATTTATACGCTGCCATGCAACGGCAAAAGCGAAAGCAAAAGCTGAAAGACGCTCCTCCGATGCCGCCCGACCCAACCAATCCGATGGGTCTAAATACAGAAGATGAAGAATCAACGGTGGGCGTTTGGGAGGCACAAAGTCTGAAAAAAATCTTTGATTTGAAGGAAAGTGTCGCTGAAATTGCCGAAATGCGTGAGGAAGATGTGTTGATGATGATGCAGCAAACCCGTGAAAAAAAGAAGGTTTACGAACCCATCAATCACGCAAAATCGTTGATAATTATTTCGGGAAATTTGGACGAAGCCTACTCAATGGCAAATGAAACGGGCGAGACTGATATTGAAGCGGATATTTTTAGAGCTTACACCGAAAAAATCACGATAGTTGATATAAAAAACGCACTTTCACGTAAATTTAAACCTGAACAAGTAGCTCGATTTGGGAATATTCACCTGATTTACAAGTCTTTACGTAAAACTGATTTTGAAAAACTCATTGCCGAAGAACTCCGTAAAATTGTTAAGAAAAACAAAGAACATTTTGG
>JAYUOX010000131.1:0-5103 GCA_043760595.1 Cytophagales bacterium | reverse complement strand
AGTAAAACCAATCAATACGGAGATTACGAAGAAAAAGCCATTTTTTACAGTCCCGAAGCGGTTTTATGTCCGATTAGAACCTTGCAAGCATGGGTTGGTCGATTAGAAAAAGATAGTAGCCCTTTATTTGTCAGAGTTAGAAAAGGGGATAGAATTACGAGCAATCGTTTGACCGATACCACCGTGAACGATTTAGTGAAATCCTATTTTGGTATAAATTACTCCGCTCACTCACTCAGGGCATCATTTATTACGATTGCTAAAATTAATGGAGCGGATGATTCCGAAATTATGCGACAATCCAAACACAAAACGTCCGCCATGATTCAGCGGTACACTCGCATTGAGGATATTAAGAAACATAACGCTGCGATGAAGCTGGGGCTTTGATGGTTTTAAAAGTTATCCACAGGTGGTCCTGTTTGACAGGAATCTACACAATTTGAACAACCAATGATTTATCAAATTGATTGGAAGATTGGAGTTAATTATTCCAAAGAGCCTATATGTCATGACATATTAGGCTCTGTAAATCCAAATTGCTTTATGATTTAGATTTTTTTATTTTGTATTTAGTTCTATAAATTTAATCAAACATGAAATTTCATTTAGTCAATTCAATCCCTTATCATTTAGCGAATATTTTTCATACTTTCTAAGCATCATTATTTTTATAAGTAATTACATTTTCACGAAAAAAGTAAGCATTTGACGAACCTAAATCGACCATTTTGCTTAGAAGCCAAATAAAATCTTGAATTAGAGTTTTATTATTTTTGATAGCTGTTATGTGATTGTAAAATAGCCTTTCTACTAATCTCTCCGCTGATTTAGTCGTCAATGATTTAATTGAAGAGTCATTATTTTTATAAATATCAACTAACCAACTGAGACCATCAGGTAGAAATTGTTTTTCTCCGACTGTCGAAAACACTTTTATAATTGATTCCGTTTGACTGCTACCAAGTTCTTTAATTATTTGATAATAATATTGTTTCTTGTTGTGAAGTGGAGTCCAATCAGTAGCTTCTTCCTTCCAATTGATATTTAATAATAGTGTTGATGATAAAAACTTTCTTTCACTCCTCTTTATTTTTTCAAAGAAATAGTCCCAAATATTCCAAAAGTTATTAACTAACTGATTATTGTAAATCTGGTCATTAGAATTTGCAATTATCCCATCCAAAGTAGTAATTATTACCTTCATGATTTCTGAAACAAAGTCAAAGTGATTTCTATTTTGACGTACAATGTCGTATTTTTCTGAATAAATGGGGTCAAGCAACATATCTAATAATTCCTTTGAAAATTTACTTTCAGAGCTTAAAATGACTTCACTAATATACATTTTGACATTGTAATCCATTTCTCCAAATATATCGTATGAAGTTCGGTCTCTTCCTCTATGTTTTGAACTGCGTATATAATCTGAGAAAAGTAAAATACATTTCATTACGAATTCTTGATATATTTCTTCTTTACATTCAACAGGCGTAATTAACATCGCCTTCGTAAGAGCATACTTTTTAGAGTTGTCCAAATTTATTGCAGAAACATCTAAAATAAGTTCTTTCTTATCAATTATTTCTCTTATAAATTCAAATTCCTTTTCACGTTCTGAATTTATTTTCTGCCTATCAGGGTCATCATACATATAATTATTTAAGACTTTATACTCAGCATATTTCACAACTCCAAACCATACAATTTTGGTTTCTTCGGGATATTGTTCGTAAAAAATTGTTCTGATATATTTTGTAATTACCTCTAAATCAGTTCTATGAAAAGGGCATATCATCACGTATAGTAATAATTCAAGTATTTCATTCTTCTCTTCTTCTACTGAAAGCACTTTGAAAATGTAATGAAAAGAGGTCAAAGCGATTTCTTTTTCCATTAGGTTAAATTTTGAACCTTCTTGCATAAAGTGGAATGGATTAAAATTACTTTCACATACTGATGCTATCGTTTTAGTAAGACGATTTATACACCAATACTTTTGTTCTGTTGTAAGTTCTGATGAAAAATCTCTTAGACTCACAATAGCCAACGTAACAGGCTTGTCATGAATAGGAGATAATGGTTCATTTTGACAATAATAATTATGACACTCTCCCCAATCGTCAAATGACAACTTTTCTTCATTTTTTAGAGCCTTCTCATTCTTTTTTGAATAGGTAAATGAATTATTAATTGATTGACTATATTCTTCACCAGATTTTACTATTTCAGTTACATCTTCTTCATACTTAGGCTGGATAGAAAATCCACCTAAATTTGAGTCATATTCTTGTATCTCCCAATTTCTTATATCAATCTCTGTCAAAAACTTTCTCCAATAAATATCTTCTTTTGATAAATTTGAATTCAATTTGTCAAAAATCAAATGTATTTTTTCATTCAATGTCCTAATATTGAACTGATAATCGTTTATAAAATCGGCTAAACCACGGATGTATTTCTTCCGATGTGGTAAATTATTAAAGTCAATGTTTTCTTGCTGGGCATAAGGAATTCTATCGTCAACAATGGCTAATGCAGAGTTTTCTTGTATCGCACGTTTAATATCCCATTCATAAAATTCTCTTACTGAAATGATTGGTAAAAATTCTTCTTGTACTTCCTCTGGATAAGCTATACTGACACTGGCAAGCACACTTGTAACGGCTACATTATTGCTATTTCTTAGAAGGTAATGTATTCTTGATTTAAGTATTTTACGACTATCTTCTGTTTTAATTTCTGCAAGAATTAATAAATATTTTTCGAGGCTTTTTAAAATACATTCTAATCCATAATGTGTAACACTTAGACCCCTAAACGCAAGCCATAGTTCTTCGTTTGCCCATTGCTTAATGATTTTACCACCGTTTAATTCAACATTTACTTGATAAATTTCGTGTTTGTAATCACAATCAGCATTGGCATAAAAGTCAACTGAATAATTAACAAACTCTACAATAAATTCCAAAGTTAATTTAGGGTGTTCCCAAAGAAGATTAAATAGTGGGGTTTTGTAAATACCTGGCGGGAAAAAATGATGCCTATCATTAATTCCCCAACATTTTTCTGTGCTTAAACGAATATTCCCAAATGATTTACCAAAAAAGGAATCATGTTCGTCAATTTCATCTTTCAGATTTAATTTCCAGTTTTTCCATGCAGTTTTTATGATTAATTGTGGTAGTTGTTCTATTAATTTTAAATTTCTAACACCAAGTAACGCCCTTTCAATTACTAATTCATAAAAACCGTTAAGCTCCCAATCGTCTTTTATATAGCGATAGTTTGAAGCATTATTTATAAGATTTAAGATTTCTATTTGAGCAATATCTGCAAGATGATAAAGAAGAGCAATAAGTGTGGGGTAAGTCTCTCGATGATAGTGAGCATCTTCTTGCCAAAATTTATCTTTTGATTCGATTTGAGTAATGAAGTAACATACAATGTTTTTTACAGCCAACTTTTCGGCATTATCAATCTCTGCATTATTATAGGTAATACGCCATTCCCAAACTTGAATAAGATTGCATATACTTGACCTCATAGAGTCCATATCTTCAATATGAGAAATAATAAATTGCATTATTGCCGACCATCCTGAACCTATTGGAATCAAGAGATAAGATTCTCCATTAATCAATTTACTTCCCTTGCAAGTCGTTTTAATTAGATGTATGCACCTGTTTAACAAATTATAGTCATTTGCCAGCAAGTCTTTCTTAAAGTTTACAAAGAAAGAACTACTATTTTCAGATTTGAAAACAGCAATTAATATCTCGTCTGCCCAATAATTATCAATGAAATTATTAAAAATAGAATCACGAATTAGTTGATTTATCTTAAAACTATCATCAATTAAATAATCTTCAATCCATAATCTAAATGCCCTTCTGGTTGCGGGTTCATTGCCTAATTTATTGTAGAATTCAGTTGGTGTTGGGAAATTTTCATAAGTGGCAGAAACATATCTTATCAAAGCCCAATCTTCCAAAATATCATGGGCTGGTGAATAACGGTGGTTTTGATTTTCTTGGAATATGATTCCATCATTTTCTAATAGTCGAATTGCCTCTTTATCAATGCTATCACTTGGCGATACAAATAATTTCATTTCCTTTGACCTATTTATGGCAATTTCCATAAAAGCCTTTTCTCGTTTGGAAGGCAACCCATCTATGGTTTTTAAATAATCTTTCACTAACCCATTCCAAAGACTTTCTTTTAATTGAATCTCTGTGATATTAGCATAGTCTTCAATTTTTTTTGTACTTGCTTTAATTACAAAGTCGAGATATTTAAGGCTTTCTAATACCCTTCCAATTTTACTATTTTTTAAAATATCAGAGATTTTAGGGTATTGAGCTATAATGGATTCGATTTCACTTGTAGTTAATGGTGGTACTTCAATAATGTTTAATTCACTTTTGTTAATATCAAACTTTAAAGTGATTAAATCAACGGCATATTTCCTACAAGCTCCAACAATTTTAATGTCTGGATAATCTTTTAATAACGATAGAAATTGTTTGAAGGCAGATTCTGGGTCTGATTCAAGTAATTTCTCCAAGCTATCAATGAAAATTATTTTATTGGGGATTAACGCTATACAGGAAAAAATATCGACTAATTTTTCATTGACCCCTTGACTTGAAAAAACGTTAGATAAATGAGGCACATTAAATTGGTCTGCCCTAAAAATAAAAACACTATCGTTGAAATATTCCTTTACAATTACAT
Source organism: Cytophagales bacterium (assembly GCA_043760595.1). Lineage (GTDB taxonomy): Bacteria > Bacteroidota > Bacteroidia > Cytophagales > Spirosomataceae > Arcicella. Next base: position 363 of record JAYUOX010000131.1, on the reverse strand, counting down.
TTTTAATTTCTGACGATTTGCCAAACCCTGGCTTCCCTGTAACAATCGTAATACGATTGTCATTAATAGATTCAATAATTGATTGAGAGATATTTTTTCTGTCTAAATGTAGTTCTCCAATGGTTGTATTTATTGATTTTTTGATAATTTCTCCATCACTTTTTAATTTCTCGACACTTTTAAAAAATGGATTAATTTTCTCATAATTGAAATTTTGGTATAAAGCCTCCTTTTGAATGCTATCAATCGTAACGCTACCACCGTCTTTATTTAACTTTGAGGCATAAGCTAAAATTGAATCCCAAATTTCCTTATCATTTAGGGTACTGTTAGAGCTTTTACTAAGTTTTATAAGATTTAGAA
>JAYUOX010000130.1:0-15399 GCA_043760595.1 Cytophagales bacterium | reverse complement strand
TGTGAGAAAATTGGCGTTGGAAAACGTGAAAATTTGATTGACGTTGGTGTTTTGGATTTCTGTGTAAGAGAAGATTTGAACAAATCAGCCACTCGTGTGATGGCAGTTCTTGACCCTTTGAAAGTGGTAATTACGAATTATTCAGCAGGACAAACGGAAGAATTATCCATCGAAAATAATCCAGAAGATACCGAGTCAGGCATTCGAATTGTGCCTTTTAGTAATACTTTATATATCGAACGTGATGATTTTATGGAAGAACCCATGAAAAAGTTTTTCCGTTTAGGACCAGGTTTGATGGTACGTTTGAAAGGGGCATACATCATTCAATGCGATGATTTTGTGAAGGATGAATTGGGAAATATTACGGAATTACACTGCAGTTATTTTCCAGAAAGCCGCTCAGGTTCAGACACTTCTGGAATTAATGTAAAAGGCGTAATCCACTGGGTTTCAGTGCCTCACGCCGTAAAAGTAGAAGCTCGTTTATACGATAGATTATTAATTTTGGAAGATGCCTCGCAAGTGGGGGACGATTTCAAAAAATTTATTAATCCAGATTCTTTGACGATTATACCAGAGATTTTTGTTGAGCCAAGTTTGAAAGAAGCTAAAATCGGAACGAATTATCAGTTTATGCGGAAGGGATATTTCTGTTTAGATACAGATTCAACGGTTGAACATTTGGTCTTTAACAGGACGGTTGGATTGAAGGATAGTTTTAAAAAGTAATTTTTTGTAATTTAACAATTGAATTATCATCTAATCTAAAAATTGCACAACATCATGCAGAAACTCATTACCATTATGGCTTTGGCTGGGCTTGTTTCGTTTGCTTCACAAGCACAAAATGCCCCAGTTCTCAAAGCTAAAATTGCTCAAAAAGCCGAAACCCTCGAAGCCAAAGTAGTAGCTTGGCGAAGAGATTTCCACCAAAATCCAGAATTGGGTAATCGTGAATTTAAAACTGCCGAAAAGGTAGCAACTCATCTTAAATCGCTCGGGATTGAAGTACAAACGGGCGTAGGAAAAACAGGCGTAGTCGGCATCTTGAAAGGGGGAAAGCCTGGTCCAGTTGTGGCTCTAAGGGCTGATATGGACGGTTTACCCGTAAAAGAAAGAGCCGAATTACCTTACGCTTCAAAAGCCGTGGGTGAATACAACGGACAACCCGTAAGCGTAATGCACGCCTGCGGACACGATACCCACGTAGCGATTTTGATGGGTACTGCCGAAATTCTTGCCTCCATGAAAAACGATTTGAAAGGTACCGTAAAATTTATCTTCCAACCCGCCGAAGAAGGTGCCCCCGAAGGTGAAGAAGGCGGTGCCGCATTGATGGTAAAAGAGGGAGTCTTAGAAAACCCAAAGGTGGATGTGATTTTTGGATTACACATCAACGCACAAACCGAAGTCGGTAAAATCAGATACCGTCCAGGTGGTACAATGGCGAGTTCAGACTGGTTCAAAATCAAAGTAAAAGGTAAACAAACCCACGGGGCAAGTCCTTGGCAAGGCATCGACCCCATCGTTACGGCTTCGCAAATTGTGATGGGTTTGCAGACCATTGTTAGTAGAAATACCCCTTTGATTGAGTCAGCAGCAGTGGTTACGGTTGGACAAATCAACGGTGGTGTTCGTAGTAATATTATTCCAGAAGAAGTAAATATGAACGGAACAATCCGCACCCTTGACTCGAAAGTGCAAGATATGATTCATGCTCGTATTGCCCAAGTAGCTACCAATATTGCCCAAAGTGCAGGAGCAACTGCTGAGGTAAAAATCACAAAAATGTGCCCCATCACCTTTAATGACGTAGCTTTGACTGATAAAATGATTCCGACTCTGGAAGGCGTTGCAGGAAAAGATAATGTCTCAATCACCCCCGCCGTAACAGGTGCAGAAGATTTTGCGTTTTATCAAGAAAAAGTACCTGGCTTATTTTTCTTCTTGGGCGGTGCTACCAAAGGCAAGAAAGAAACTGAAACTGCCCCCCATCACACACCTGATTTTCAGATAGATGAAGGCGGTTTTGTATTAGGCATGAAATCTATGGCGAGTTTGGTAATAGATTATATGGAGAAAGGAAAATAAAATATTGACCACAAAAAAGGCGTAAGTGATTATCATTTACGCCTTTTTTATGATTAATATTTCTTCTAACGTTTACGTTTTTTACGTTTTACTTTTACGGCTGCAGCAACGGGAGCATTTGATGTTGAAGCCGTTGCAACTTCCTCTCCTCCGCCACTACCAGCACCTCGCATTTGCTTAATTCTTTCCTCCAAATCCACAATCACACGGGCAGACATTTCTCTGTTGGCATCATTGGCTTCATTCAAGGATTTATAAGCGGATTGAAGTTTGTCATAATCTGAGTTCAATTCGCCATATTTTTTGCTCAAAGACTCATAATTATCTTTGCCATCTTCTTGGCATTTTACGTAATCTTCATTTTTTCTCTTGAACTGACTCTCCATGCTGAAACGATAACTGCTCAATTCAGAATTTTCTTGGCGTTCTTTTTGTACTTGTGCCTCCAACCTACGGGCTTGATCTTGAAGGTCAGTAATTTGTTTGGTGTCAGTACAGCTACTCAAAAAAGTGAGCATTGTAACCGATAAAAGTAAGGAAATCTTTTTCATGAATATCGTTTTGTGTTATGGGTTGTCTATTTTTCTCCTAATTTATTAATTTTTTTTGTAGAAATCAAAATTACGCCTTTTTTTCCTTTATCGCCGTATTTTTGTTTTGCTATTTCTACCTCCATTACCTCTAATTTATCAATGTCTTCAACGGGTACGTTTTTGTGTAAATAACCCGAATCAGCCACTTTACCATCAATTACGTAGATGGCATTCGTAGGAAAATCCGCCGAAGGAGTACACATTTCGGTTTTGGGTAAAGGTGCTTTGCTAATAAAATATTCTTCATCTTTGTATTCTCTCTTTGGAAGCACAACTTTCTCCAAAACATTCAAATTATAAATTCCATTACGAGCCAATTCTCCAAATTGAGACACTAACTTTTCCCCATCCTCGGGCGACCAATAATCCATATTCAGAATCGACTTTACACTGACCTCATTCCAATTATAATTTTGTGCAACGATTATGCCATTTATTTTGCATAATGGGCGTTTCGATAATTCTAATGTTTGGGTACGGTCTAATTCTTTAATAATATCTTCTTTGCAATAAAACCACTTTGTTTTTGGGGTGATAACGAGGTTACCTTTTCTGTCTGTGGGATAGGATGCAGTTTTGTCTGGATTTCCATAATCAACTTCCTTAAATGAGTCATTGTAAAGAATATATCTAAGTGGGCGAGTGTGATTATATGAGAATGTGGAAGAAATACTCCCCTTCATTAACTTTATCTGGAATGAATATTTATCTTTTTCTGATACTTTGTCATCCCACGAATTTGACATATTTACAGGTAATTCTAAAAAGCATATTCCTTGAAAATTAGTTTTTGAAATTTTACTTGCCCCTACCAAACTAATTTCTACATCATTAACAGGATTTTTTGATTCAGAATTTAGTACTGTAATCATCGAAATATGAGTCTTTTTGGAAAACTTACTCAAATATCCTACTCGACTTCTAAATTCCTGTGGACTCATCGTTTCACCAGCTTTAAATAATTTGGAGGAATCTATTTGCCCTTCATTTATAGTAATTTCACTTGTCTTGACTCCAGTATCGGATATAGCCCGAAAACTGATTGGAATAATTTCATCTGAAATAGTTATTTTTGCTGATTCTCTCTCAAACGCCACCGCCTCCACCATCTCCTTCACATTCTCAACCACCGATTTTTTTACATCAAAAGGCTTTGCTTTCGAGATGTTAAACGCTAAAATTAATATTGCTCCCAATGGAATTATGACAAAATATTTAACCAAATGTAGATTAGAAGAACGCTTGCAATTCATCATTTTGATACGAAGTTTTAGGTCTGAAAAATTAAAATTATTAGCAACCACAACTGGACTCAATCCGCTAATTTTCAGAAGGTTATACTGATAATGACGACTATCAAATCCTTGATTCAAAACGGTTTGGTCAGTCAAAAATTCAAGGTTTTGTTTCAAGAATTTCCTCAATAGCCAAGCCAAAGGATTTATCCAAAAAACAAGACAAAACACCTCCGCCATTATCACATCCAAGGAATGTACCTGACGTGCGTGCGTATGTTCATGGGCAAGAATTTCGGATAGATCCTCCTCAGAATGTTTATTGATATTGATAAAAATATAGTTGAAAAATGAAAACGGACTAATATCTTTCGATAAATTCCTGACCGTTATTTGATTGATGATAATAGGCTTAGATGCTTTGAGAAAACGAAATATACTGATAATTTGAACGATTAATTTGCACAAGAGAACCCCAATTCCTGATAGTAGAATTGCTTGAAAAATGTCCCTAAAATTAAGAAAAACAGGTACAATCAATGTTTTTGTTTGGGCTATTTTATGAGGCATAACCATCTGATTATCAGTCCTAAAACTCAAATCAGGAATATACTGAATAACCTCTCTCCTACTGATTGCTTGATGTTGATTCACAAAATCAGAAACATTCAGTAACGGCAAAGCCAGCGAAACAATCATCGCCAACAAAAAATAGATTCTATTGAGTTGATAAAAAGTGTTTTTACGAAGAAATCCCCAATAAACCATCAAAAAAATACTGAGACAAATATGGGCTTTGAGTAGATAAATCATAATGCTAAAATTTTAAAAAACTTGGAGACTTTGTGCCTTGGTGGCAATTAACTTTTACCTTCAATCAAATCAATTATTTCCTTTAATTCCTGAGCAGATATTTTCTCATCTTTTACAAAAAAACTAACCATTTCTTTGTACGAATTTTTAAAATAATGCTGTACTACGCCACCCATAAAGGCTTTTTTGTAGTTTTCTTCCGTAATGGCGGGTTGATACACATACACATTTCCGTAACGTTTGGCGTTGAGATAATTCTTCTTTTCAAGATTTTTTATCATCGAAGCCAAAGTGGTGTAAGGCGGTTTGGGTTCTGTGATTTCTTCCAAAAAATTACCTACTGTTGCCTCTCCCAATCGCCAGATAATGAGCATTAAATCTTCTTCGGTTTTACTAAGTTTTTCCATATTTATTTGAAATAATCGTTTTATTACGAAATTTTCGTAAAACTATACAAAAAATAAACAACTCGCAAGAATTGTTTATTTTTATATAGTTTCACTGAAATTTTCTACCCACCACTTCCAAAAAATCATTCGCTTCTTCGGCAGCCATTATCCAGTTATATTTTGGAGCTAATGCTTTGTTCATCAGGTTTTTAGCATCCGTAAAGTTGATACAATTGTCTAAATCTTCTACGGCTTTATTGTAGGAGTTAATGTCTCCTTCAAACAATCTGCCAATAAAAACAAACTTCTGATTCAAACTCACACCATCCACAATACTCTTGATAGGGCGACTAAATGCTAAGTCCGAAAGAGGAGTCCCCGTACTAATAATCTCTTTTTTGAGTAAATCGTTAACCGTTGGCAAATCATCGGTGAATGTATCATTGAGACGGTCAAGCCCAGGTAATTTTATGTCCGAAATAGACCCTTCTTGTTCAAATTTTGCCTGAACCTGTGCAACAGTTGGCAGTGGGGCATCTTCGTCGTCCAATTCTTCATCATCGGGGTCGATGTCAAAGAAAGATTGTTGCATTTTCAAAGAAGAATTATCTACAATAACTTTCTTCTCAATAGATTTTACAAAATCATCTTTCTTACACGCAACCGTAGCCGAGAGTATTTCTAAGTATTTATCAGGATTTTCAAATTCGTCTTTTTCTCCAATTTCATTCAGCCAACCCAAGGCTGCCGTAACATAAACTTTATCCTCAGTCCCCAGTTTTTCAGCCAACGCCTTTGGTACTTGACTATTGATTTTGGTGTATTTTGTGAGTTGTGATAATCGCTCTTTTGTCAGAGTGAAATCTGGCGAATCACGCACAAATTCATCAAAATGCTTACTGGGGTCTAATATAAGGATGATAGATTTATTGACGGCATCGGATAGCATAGGCTCAAAATCCTCACGTTTTACCATAATATACTGCGACACGGTGTTCATAAAGGTCTTCAAAGCCTCCTTGACATCAGGATGCTCAAAATTAAAAAATGGGCTTTTAAAAGCCTCGGTATTAGCTTTCCAACGCTCAAAGAGATCACTTACCACAAACATATTTACTTGGGCAACATTGCTCAATTTTAATATCTGTGGACCATTAATGGTGGTGTTTCTATTAAAAAAATCATCACATACTTTGGCTGCGTACTGGCGTGAGTAGCTCTCGATTGCCGACAAATCTAACTTCATATTTATCGAAGGGGATTTTAAACTTTAAGTACTTTATGAGTAAAGGTATTGGTAAGAAAATGATAAATTACGAATCTGTAATACGTTGATTGTAAGGTATTACAAACTTAAATTTAGATAACCTATTTGGATATTAATTCCTAAAACGCAAGGAACGTGTAGCTTCATGGTCAAATTTACATTAATTCATAAAGAAGAACGCAAAAACTAAACCAAAGATTTTGTGATGGGAGCCAATTAATTATTATTCTTTGAAAAAGACAGTAAAAAACGGTTGCTGTCAATTAAAACCTAATCATATTCGATAAAAAAAGAGAGATAACATGATGGTTTATCTCTCTTTTTCTTGACAATTACGTTACGAAATTTCTAAATCTTCAAAGCCGCCGGCAAAGCAACCTTAGATTTTCTCGGTTTTACTGCTTTACGACCCACACTTTTACGAGTTGCAGAAATAGTAGCATTCGCAATTTGCAATTCTGTAATTTTTTGTTCGTAACTCGCTATCAATGAAGCACTTTCAGATTTTTTTGATTCTAAATCCGTCATCATTTTCTTCATTTGTTCGTCCAATACCGAAAACTTCGCTCCCATTTCCTCATTTTGACGTTTGAAGGTATTGACTTGTTGTTCAAGTTTAGTAATCTCAACGTTTTTGGATCTAATTTGGTCTTCCAAAGTGCTTTTAACATCTTTCAGTTCTTTGATTTCTTTGTAGGTACGCTCCACATTTACATCAAGACGATCTTTGTCTTTGATTAAATCAGTGTATTTTTTTTGGCTTACACACGAGCAAATCATTACGGCTAATGATAAAACAATACTTACTTTACGAAGAGTAATGGTCATGGTTTCTTGGATTATGGGTTAATGTTTTAGGGTTAAGCATTAAAAATAGCAATAATAATTGGTTGAATTTTTATAAAAAATGAGTACCTTAGTTTAACAATTCAGTAATTTTTTTATTACAACTCACCAAACAAACGTCATTAAATTTTCCATAAAATTATGAAAACTTTTTATCAAAAAATATTATTGACATCCTTGGTCGTTCTCCCTTTTTGGGGACACTGCAAAATACAAGATATTCCGCAAAAAAGAGTGATTTCAACGCTTGAAAAAGGAGAGAAAACAACGCTCAAAAAAGTAAAATTAAAGGCTGTTTCTGACGAAAAATTTGGGTTTCAACTGACCAAAAGGCGGAAGGTAGCAAGAATTCCATTTGAATTTCAAGCAAATTTAGTCATAGTACCTGTAAAAATCAATAATTCAGATACTTTACGTTTTATTTTAGATACTGGAGTTAGCTCAATTCTACTCACAGATGCCAAAATTGCGGAAAAACAGAAAATGAAATTTGTGAGAAACGTCAAAATTTCGGGAGCGGGCGAAGGTGATGCCATCGAAGCAGGAATCGTTTTAGAAAATACAATCACTATGGGCGACATGATTGGCTATCGTCAAAATATAGTAGTGCTGAAGGAGGATATTCTCAAACTGAGCGAATTTGTCGGAAAACCCATTCACGGTATTATTGGCTACGATATTTTTAATCGCTTTGCTGTTACCTTAGATTTTTCAATCAACGAAATCATCCTCGAAAATCCAGAACACTATAAATACAAACCCAGCAAAGGTGAGCGATTCCCGATTACGATTGAGGACAATAAACCCTATCTGAGTACAATAGAGCTAATTAACGATAAACAAAATCTACCACTCAAAGTAATTTTAGACACTGGAGCAGGTCATGCCATATCTTTGGATGCCAACAGAAGCAACGGAATACCTATGCCCGAAAAGGTGGTCAAAGCCCAATTGGGACGGGGACTAAGCGGTATAATCAATGGAAACCTCGGCAGAATCCCAATGTTGAAAGTTGGCAAATTTGAAATGAAAAACTTAGTAGCATCTTTCCCAGATAGTTCCTCCTACAAAATAAGAGGTTTGGAACTGACCGAACGACAAGGGAATATCGGTTGCGAATTTCTCAGGAGATTTAAAGTAACCTTCAATTACAGAGACCAATACGTGGTTTTGAAACCCATCAATCGCCGAATGAAAGAACCCTTTGAACATAATATGTCGGGCATAGAATTAGTAGCCAAAGGAGATGATTACCACGAATACACCATCGATAGAGTCATCGAAAACTCCCCTGCCGATGATGCAGGATTGTTGCAAGGCGATAAAGTAGTTTTTATCAATAATAAATCTTCCCACGAAATTACGATTAGTGAAATCTATAGATTATTCCAAAAAGGAGAAGGAAAAAATATATCTTTAATAATGACCAGAGAAGGAAAAGTATTTTTTGCGACGATTAATTTGCGGCGGTTGATTTAGAATCCATCACTTTAACCCGTTAATATTGTCAAATTCATAGAAATCAAGGATTTATATTAAATCCTCCCATAAAAATACTTGCTTTTTGATAAGCAATTCACTAATTTTGCGGAGAATTTAAAGAAAGAGGGGTCGATAATCCCTCTTTTTTGTTTTCTAAATTTGTAAAAATAAAACATTCAGAAATATGATAGCACATACAAAACATAAAGTTGGTGGAATCGTATCCGCTACTGAAATTTTAAAAGCTGGCGGACCAACAGCTTGGGCGAAAAAAACGGGTTACAGCAGTAAAGACATTAAAATGTCTGGTATCATTTCTCTTACCGAAAAACAATTAGCCGATGCGTTAAAATGCGTAGATTAATTGAATAGAGAAATCATTGTTATATGATACAGGTATCTTAATTTATATCGTTAGAGATAATTCTATTGACGAAAATGTCCGAAAAATGATAAATCCTAATGGCTTAGAAGAGTTTATATCAGTAGTCAATAAGGCAGAGGCTCTCTCAATAGCTAATCGAAATGCGTGGGGGAAAGCAAAAATTTTGAAGCTAAATAGGTTATTTCATGGTATTACAATTGTTGATATTTCTGATGATTCAACAATTGATAAATATGTTGAAATAGATGTGTTTAGTCAAAAACAGAGAGGTAATCGGAAAGAGGATTCTCCAAGAAACATGGGTAAAAATGATCTATGGATTGCTGCAACTTCTTCGAGTTTAGGATTTAGATTAATCACTACTGACAAAGACTATGACCATTTACAAGACGATTTTCTCGAAAGGTCATATTTTCCACCAGAGTCTTTTAGATAAGACTCACAGACTTATAAAATGACCAAAGAAAAAGTAATAGAATTGCTCCAACCGTACCTCGAAGAAGATAGAATCTTTATTGTGGATGTAACGGCAACAGTAGGTAAAAATCGTCAGAATATCACTATACTATTAGATACTGACGAAGGAATAAAAATTGAAGAATGTGCTTCCATTAGTAGAAGACTGTCTTTTTTTATTGAAACCAACGAACTAATCGTAGATGCCTACAACTTGGAAGTATCATCACCAGGCGTAGATTTTCCACTGACTTTCCAACGCCAATACATCAAAAACATTGGTCGAAGCCTGAAACTCAGTTTAGTAGAAGGCGACGAGAAAGTGGGTGAATTAGAGAACGTTACTGACGAAGGAATCGTTTTTAAAGAAGAACCAAAGAAATCAAAAGGCAAAAAAGTTGTACCCACAGAAAGCATAACCATTCCGTTTGGGAATATTCAACAAGCCAAAGTACAAATATCGTTTAAATAGGTGTTTTGTATGGAGTATTAAGTATCAAGTATTAAGTATTAAGAAATTTCAGTTCAGTAATTTGTACCGTTTTCTTAATACTTAATACTTAATACTTAATACTTGCAAACAATCATCCTGAAACTTATGAAAAGATGAATAGTGCAGAATTAATTTCGTCGTTTGCGGATTTTGCAAAAGAAAAAAACATTGACCGTCCGACGATGATAAAGGTACTGGATGAAGTATTCCGTACCATGATTCGTAAGAGATACGGAACAGATGAAAACTTTGACGTAATCATCAACCCCGACAGTGGCGACTTAGAAATGTGGCGTACTCGTGAGATTGTCGATGACAACTCAGAAGATATTTGGGACTATGATAAAATTCCGTTGGAGGAAGCTAAGAAAATCGAACCCGATTTTGAAATCGGTGAAGAAGTAGCTGAACTCATCAAATTGGAAGATTTTGGTCGTAGAATCGTCCAAACAGCTCGCCAGACACTTATTCAGAAAGTCAAAGACCTTGAAAAAGAAGGTCTGTTTGAGAAATACAAGGATTTGGTCGGTGAAATGGTGTCGGGAGATGTGTACCAGATTATCGGAAAAGAATACATCATCACAGACCAAGATGGTAACGAATTGACCCTTCCTAAATCAGAGATGATTCAGAAAGACCGTTTCAAGAAAGGTGAACCCGTGAAAGCCGTTATCCATAAAGTAGATAACAACAACGGAACACCCAAGATTATTCTTTCGAGAACTTCGCCAGTATTCTTGGAACGTTTGTTTGAACAAGAAATTCCTGAGATTTATGATGGACAAATCATGATTCGTAAAATTGTACGTGAGCCAGGCGAGCGTGCAAAAGTAGCCGTAGAATCGTATGATGACCGTATTGACCCCGTAGGTGCGTGTGTAGGTATGAAAGGTTCACGTATTCACGGAATTGTGCGTGAGTTACAAAACGAGAACATTGACGTTATAAACTATACCGAGAATCTTGAACTTTTGGTTGGTCGTGCTTTAAGCCCCGCCAAAGTGAGTTCAATGAAGATTGATAAAGAGAAAAAACGTATCGCCGTTTATTTACAGCCCGACCAAGTATCGTTGGCGATTGGTAAAGGTGGACAAAATATTAAATTAGCAGGAAAATTAGTAGGTTACGAATTAGACGTTTATCGTGATATTAAAGAATCCGAAATAGACGACGAAGACGTGGATTTAACAGAATTTACTGATGAAATCGAAGATTGGGTAATTCTTGAATTACACAAAATCGGTTTAGATACTGCCAAACAAGTTCTGGCATTGGACAGCGAAGAGTTGATTCGCCGTACTGAACTTGAAGAAGAAACTGTGAACGACATTTTAACAATCCTACGTTCAGAGTTTGAATAAGTTAGAATGAGTAAGTGAAGGAATGATAGAATAGTCATTGTACTTATTTCACTTGCTCATGAAAGCTATTCTATCATTCTTTCACTAATTTGATGATTTGAAAATTAGTGAATTTGAAAATTGATTAATCAAACTGTATTCGTTTTACAGATGGTAGTCTTATTTTCAAATTACCAAATTTTCAAATTTTCAAATTTTCAAATTCAACATTATTATAGAAAAGTATCAAACAACAAGTATGACAGAAGACAAAATGATGCGTTTGAGCCTTGTGGCAAAGCAAATTGGCGTAGGTACCTCAACCATCGTGCAAAAGCTCTCTGTTCAAGGTCATAAGGTAGAGAATAACCCTAACGCCAAATTAAATTTTGAACAATTAAAAATTGTAGCAAAAGAGTTCGGAGCAAGCGACCTTTTGCAAGAATCTGCCCCTGCCCCAAAGGTGGTGGAAGAAGTGTATGTCCCAAACAAAAGACAAGACGAAGATTATTTACCTTTGTACTCACGCAATACTCCTCCCAAAGCAGAGATTCCTACGCCCGTTGAAACTCCAAAAATTGAGAAGGAAGTAGAAAAAGTTAGTGTAAAAACGGAGGTAAATGTAGAGGCAAATCCTCCAAAACCAGTAGTAGTTCCTCAACCAGAAGTAAAAGTTGAAACTCCGAAAGTAGAAGAATTAAAACCAATTGTGGTTGAAGTTCCAAAAGTAGCGGAAGTAAAACCAGTTGTGGTAGAACAACCAAAAGCCGTTGAGCCTGTGAAAGTTGAGGAAGCAAAACCAGCAGTGGTTGAAGCTCCAAAAGCCGTTGAACCTGTGAAAATTGAGCCAAAACCAGCAGTGGTTGAAGCCCCAAAACCTCAACAGAACAACCAGAATCAACAAAATAACCAAAATCAAGGAAATAGAAATAACCAAGGTGGAGGTAACAACCAAAACCAAGGAAATAGAAATAACCAAGGCGGAGGTAACAACAACCAAAATCAAGGTAATAGAAATAACCAAGGCGGAGGTAACAACCAAAATCAAGGCAATAGAAGCCAAGGCGGAGGACAAAACCAAGGTAACAGAAATCCTCAACCCATAAGACCACAAGGCGAAGCCAATGGTCCAACGCAACAAAGACCTGCTGCAGGTACGGTTGTAGGTGGTGGAATTTCAAATGTTGTTAAGCCAACCGTACCCGTTGATAACAGACCGCAGAAATTAGGACGTAATGATGCTATTCCAGAAGATACATCAACCGTAGAATTAATCGAAGCAAGAGGTGAGCAATTACGTGGATTGAAGGTTTTGGGTAAAATAGAATTGCCCGTAGAAACCCCACGTGGAGGTAATAACCGTAACAATAACAACAATAAGAAGAAACGTAAGCGGATTGACAAACCTGGTGGAGCGAAAGTTACAGAAGCAGAAATCAGAAATGAAAAAGGTGCTCCTCGTCCGAAAAAAGACGGAGCCCCAGTAGATCCAAACGCACCCAAAAGACCCGCAACAACTGGTACAGGCACTAATACTGGCGGTGGACAAGGGGGAGGCGGCAACCGTCAAGGTGGTCATAGCCCTAATTATAAAGGAAATAGAGGTACTAATAATACAAGCAACAACGCCCCAGGTGCTAAACCAGTACCAAAAGGAGAAGTTACCGAGAAACAGATTCAAGACCAAATCAAGGCAACAATGGCTCGTCTGCAAGGACAGTCGAACAAGTCGAACTTTGGAGCGAAGGAGCGTCGTGAAAAACGTAAATTTCGTGCAGACAGAAACGAACAACGTCAATTAGCGGACGACGAAGAAGCAAAAGTATTAAAGGTAACTGAATATATTTCAGCTTCTGAATTGGCTTCATTGATGGATACATCGATAAACGAAGTAATCTCGGCTTGTATGAGTTTGGGAATGTTTATCTCAATCAACCAACGCCTTGAAGCAGACGTAATTGCACTGATTACCGAAGAATTCGGATTTGAAGTACAGTTTGTATCAGCCGAAGAAGAAATTGAATCAGTAATTGCCGAAGAAATTGATGCCCCAGAAGATATTTTACCAAGAGCCCCAATCGTTACCATCATGGGACACGTGGATCACGGTAAAACATCTTTACTTGACTACATCCGTCGTGCGAAAGTTGCGGCAGGTGAAGCAGGAGGTATCACGCAGCACATTGGTGCGTATTCAGTAAAACAAGACGATGGTCGAAGAATCACGTTCTTAGATACACCTGGTCACGAGGCATTTACCGCCATGCGTGCAAGGGGTGCAAAAGTTACGGACGTTGCCATTATCGTAATTGCAGCGGATGATGCCGTAATGCCACAAACCGAAGAAGCCATCAACCACGCAATGGTTGCGGGTGTGCCAATCGTGTTTGCGTTCTCGAAAGTGGATAAACCAGGAGCAAATACTGAGAAAATCAGAGAGCAATTGTCTATCAAAAACATCCTTGTAGAAGAATGGGGCGGTAAATACCAAACCCAAGAATTATCTTCTAAGTCGGGTATGGGCGTAAATGAGTTGTTGGAAAAAGTATTGCTCGAAGCAGAAATGTTAGACTTGAAAGCCAACGCCAACAAACGTGCCATTGGAACAGTCGTAGAAGCCTCTTTGGACAAAGGACGTGGATATGTTGCAAACATTTTGGTACAAGCTGGAACATTGAGAGTAGGCGATATGATGCTTGCAGGAGCAAACTACGGACGTGTGAAAGCAATGTTTGATTATCGTGGAAATAAATTGAAAGAAGCAGGACCTTCGATTCCAGTACAAGTGTTGGGACTGAACGGAGCCCCAGGAGCAGGAGATAAATTGAGCGTCATGGAAAATGAGCGTGATGCTCGTGAAATTGCTAACAAACGTGAGCAAATTATCCGTGAACAATCATTGCGTAGTCGTAAGCACATTACGTTGGAAGAGATTGGTCGTCGTAAGGCAATTGGTACTTTCAAGGAATTGAACGTAATCGTAAAAGGAGACGTGGACGGTTCAGTAGAAGCCCTATCGGATTCATTATTGAAACTATCAACGGAAGAAGTACAAGTAAGAATTATCCACAAAGGAGTTGGACAAGTTTCAGAATCAGACGTGTTGTTGGCTTCGGCTTCGGATGCGGTGATTGTGGCATTCCAGGTTCGTCCAAGCGTAAACGCACGTCGTTTGGCAGACAACGAGCAAATCGAAATCCGTACTTATTCAATTATCTACCAAGCAATTGATGATGTTCGTGATGCGATGGAAGGTTTATTGGCTCCTAAATTTGAGGAAGTTGTTACGGCAAATATCGAAGTTCGTGATGTGTTCAAGATTACGAAAGTTGGAACGGTTGCAGGTTCATACGTATTGGATGGAACGGTAAAACGTTCAGACAAAATACGTATCATTCGTGATTTCGTGGTGGTTCACGAAGGAGAAATTTCAGCCTTGAAACGTTTCAAAGACGATGTGGCGAGTGTGAAGTTTGGCTACGAATGTGGTCTATCTATCAAGAATTTCAATGATATTGAGATTGGCGATGTGGTTGAATGTTATGAGATGAAAGAATTGAAACGTACTTTGTAAGAGAAGACGTTTTTGAAATAAAAAAGGGTTTCTGAGTTTTCAGAAACCCTTTTTTTGGGTCTATGTTGAATGTCTTGAAGTAACTTGCCAGTAAACTCAGACCTGACTACTCATAAGATTCAATATAGCCCCCATTTAAAATAATGGTTCAACTATTATTGATACTGGGACGCATAGTCAGGATAAAGAGTAGAACAGATTTCCAACCTGTTCTACGTTCAATCCCGACTATGCGTCCCAGTATCAATCGTAGTTGAACCAAAATAATTATCAGAATGAACAAATGAAATGGAGTTTTTCTGTAAAAATTCCGTACTTTGTATTGATAAATAAACGGAACTATAGACTTTAAGTCGCAAGACCCCTTACAAGGGTTCAAAACCCTTGTAAGGGGGTAGTTTAGGACATAAAAATGGTTCTGCGACTTAATCT
>JAYUOX010000129.1:0-15413 GCA_043760595.1 Cytophagales bacterium | reverse complement strand
AAAAGTTACTGGATTTGGAACTTGAAGCAGAAAGCGTTTTAGATATACTTTTTGAACAAAACATTAATTATTTTGGATACAGTGCCAATCGTATAGGCGATAAAGGTACTCCTTTTTTTGAAGAAAATTTAAAAGATAAAGGCAATCTCATTGACGAAGATGCCAAATTAATTGATGTTGAAAGGTACTTCTTAGATGCTGACCATTTTGCTAAAACTAAGAAAAATGCAAAATCTGAATCTGAATTAGTGATTCTGAAACAAATGCTTTTGAGTATCTTGCCCGAAGTAGAGGATTTACGTATTTCCACGCAAGGAAGAAGTACCCGCTTGGAATTTCTAACGCCCTACGGTTGGGTGAAATTCAGTGATATGAGTTTGGGTTATCGTACCGTAACCGCTTGGATGGTGGACTTGGCGGTGAAAATGTTTTTGGCTTCTCCCAAAAGTAAAAATCCTTTGGAACAACCCGCTGTAGTATTCGTGGATGAAATTGACCTACATATGCACCCACAATGGCAACAAAAAATCATTCATTATCTAACTGAAAAATTTCCTAAAACTCAGTTTATTGTTACCGCCCACAGTCCACTTATCGTACAATCGGCTACGGATGCGAATGTAATTGTATTGAAAAGAAAGGGCAATCAAGTGGTGGTAGAAAATGACCCCATTTCTGTAAAAAATTGGCGAATTGACCAAATTCTTTCGAGTGATTTATTCGGAATCAGTACCCGAAATACAGATGTTAGCAAAGATTTAGTTCGTAGAAAAATACTATTACGAAAAGAGAAATTATCCACTACTGAAAAGAAAGAATTATCAAAACTCGAAAAGGAAGTTTCAACCTTGCCAAGTGCTGAAAGCCCCGAGATGATTAAAGCAATGGAAATCATTAGACAAGCCGCCAATAATCTGAAAAAATGATAGCAATAACCAAAGGGAATTCACCTACAATTTTAACAGAAAAAGGCTTGGAATTGACTAATCAAATGAAACTTGCTTTTGAAAATGGAGTAAAGAAATTTGAATTTGATTCGGCGGTTTATGGAGGGAAAATGGTCAAAAATGCTTTGATAAAAATTCAACACAATAAATGCTGTTTTTGTGAGTCAAGTCTTCACGCACAACACGGGGACGTAGAGCATTTCAGACCAAAAGGCGGTTGGGTGCAGGAGGAAAAAGATAAATTGAGTGAAGTGGGCTATTATTGGTTAGCTTATGATTGGGATAATCTGTTTTTGGCTTGTCAGAAATGCAATCAGACTTTCAAGAAAAACTATTTTCCTATCGAAAACCTAAGCGGAAGAGCCTTAAATCATACGCATGATATTGCGAAAGAATTACATTTAATCATCAATCCTTCAATAGATAATCCGCAGGAACACCTTTTGTTTAAAAAGGAAGTAATCACCTCCAAAACAGTAAGAGGCAAGGAAACGATTAAACGAACTGCCATAGACCAAGAGCCTTTTGAAGAAGATAGAAGGACTTATTTTCAAGCGATTGATTCGCTGATTTCATGCTTGAAATTGTTTAACGAAAATCAAATTTCATCACCTGATGGACAAACAATTCTGGCGACTATAAAAGATTTAGTACATCCCAAAAAGCCTTATTATGCAATGCTGAGGGATAATTTTCAGAAGGAGTTGGTGAAATTTGGAGTAGAAATTATTTGAAGATATGCGTATAAAACAGGATTAAGTAAAACTGTAATGATTTACTAAAATCAACCCTTTGGGATTATCGTTTGTAATAAGAAGATAAATACTTATTTTTGAAAAAAAAGAATAGATTATGACTGTGCAAGTTTATCCCGACATAAAAATAAATAAAGAACGTAATTCTTTCAGAAATAGAAAAGAAGAATCGTTAGAACTGTCTTACATCGAAAGTCAATTATTAAAAATGGGCATTCCTTTCACTCCAATTTCTTGGACTGATAGATTTTTGATTGCAGAAGATTTGCAGAATTATTTTGCTGAAATATTGGCAGGCTATTCGTTATTGGAGTTAATGGAAGAAGATAAGGAAAAACCTGATATTAATAAAATGGAAATATGGGATAGTATTTGTCTAAATGTAATTCGAGAGAAAAAGAAATATTACCAAAACAATTACAATCTACAAAAGGAACAACACCTACTTTTGTTGTTAATGAAAGAATACAAAATACTTGAACGTTTGAGAAATAATGAAATATAATTTAGAATTATCAGACTCTCAGAACGAACGTATTTTTGAAAAAATAAAGAAAAAATATCTACGAGAACAGACCCCTTCGAGCAATCCGCAAGGAGTAATCTTAGGAGGTCAGCCAGGTTCGGGTAAATCGAAATTACCTCCAAAAATCGTACAAGAATTTAAAGAAGATTTTATTTTCATAAGTACCGATGACCTGAGACGACACCATCCAGCCTATAAAGACCTTCAACAAAATCCTGAAACTGTACAGGATGCAGCGAATTTAGTGAATCCTTATGCTTCTGCTTGGACTGAAATGTTGATTAAATATTGTATTGAAAATAATTATAACCTAATCATTGACAGCACATTAGGTGGAAAAATACAGTCTAACTATGATACAATTGATATGTTCATCAATAATGGTTACCAAGTGCATCTGAGAGTAATGTCTGTGCCTGCAATTATTAGCAAATTAAGTATATTTTTGCGTTATGAAAACCAATTAGTGAAAGAAGGTTTTGCCCGTTGGACACGTATGGAAGACCATGATGATAGGTTTGAAAATTTAGAAATAAATTTGTTTGAGATTACAAATGTGTACGAGTTAGGCTCGCTAAAATTTTATGAAAGAATTTTTGACGATTATAAAACCATAGGTCTTAAATGCGTTGAAGGTTTTGATAGAGAATTTAAACTTAATAATTTCCTTATCTTATCAATACAATCAATAAATTAAGCGATATTATTGAGGAAACTGGAAGGAATAAACTGGATTTTGAAACATTTGTAAAAAAGGATATATCTTCTTTTGTAGGTTTTGAAAACGAAGTTCAAAAGTTTAATTCTTATATAATTGATCTTGCAAAATCTAATGAAACGTCTGCAATAATTGATAGTCCTGCTGGTATTCAAGAGTTCTCAAATACTCTCAAATACGAAGACTCAGAACAACTGACCAAAACAATCTTACCCAAATAAAACCCAAAAAATGCAAAAAATTAAAGTAGGTGTCGTAGGCACTGGATTTATTGGACCTGCCCATATTGAGGCATTGCGTCGTCTTCCCAATATTGAAGTAACTGCCCTTTGTGAAGTAAATATTGAATTGGCAACCGCCAAAGCGGCTCAGTTGGGCATTGAACGTCCGTGTACGTTTGAGCAATTATTGGCGATGGAAGACATCGTTTGTGTGCATATTTGTACGCCTAATTTCTTGCATTATTCACAATCGAAAGCGGCTCTATTGGCTGGAAAGCACGTTGTTTGTGAAAAACCTTTAGCAAAAGACCTCCACGAAGCGGAAGAATTAGTACAAATTGCGAAAGAAACGGGTTTGGTCAATGCCGTACATTTCAATTTGAGATACTATCCATTGGTTCGTCAGATGAAAACCATGCGTGAGAAAGGTGATTTGGGCGATGTTTACTCAATTATTGGTTCGTATTTGCAAGATTGGTTGTTTTACAATACCGATTACAACTGGCGATTAGAACCTGACAAATCAGGAGATTCTCGTGCCATTGCGGACATTGGCTCACACTTAATGGACGTAATCGAATATATCACAGGTTTGAAAACCACGGAAGTAATGGCTGATTTTAACACCATCCACAAGACTCGTAAAAAGCCATTAAAGCCCGTAGAGACCTATTCTGGCAAAATGTTACAACCAGAAGATTATGCCGATGTGAATATTACAACCGAAGATACTGCCAACGTTTTATTGCGTTTTGATAACGGGAATAAAGGTTTAGTAACGGTTTCACAAGTTTCGGCAGGACGTAAAAATCAGTTAAAATTAGAGATTTCGGGTTCAAACAAAACCTTCGCTTTCAACTCAGAAGCCCCCAACGAAATTTGGATTGGAAACCGTGATGGTTACAACCAATCATTAATGCGTGACCCATCGTTGGCATACCCAGAAGCGGGTGCATTGATGTCGTTCCCAGGTGGACATAATGAAGGTTTTCCAGATACATCAAAGCAATTGTTCAAAGAAGTGTATGCCGCCGTAGCCGCAGGAAAAATGCCAGAAAACGCTCCATTCCCAACTTTTGCGGATGGTTATCGTGAATTATTGATTTGTGAGAGAATTTTAGACTCGCATAGAAGTCAATCTTGGGTGAAGGTGTAGCGTTTGAATTATCCGTATTTTGATTAGAGCCTGACCAAAAATCAGGCTCTTTTTGTTTATCAAACCGTTTGTGGGTAATTTTACAGAATAATCGCAATTAGAAAAATGATACTTTCAGAACAAGAACAACTCCGCCGACAAAAGCGTGAAGATTTGATGAAATTGGGCATCGACCCGTACCCTGCCGAAATGTTTGAGGTAAACGTTACGACAGCCGACATCCATAAGAACTATGAAAATAATAAAATAGACTATAAAGCCATCTCAATTGCAGGACGTTTGATGTCTTTCCGCATCATGGGAAGTGCCTCTTTTGCTGAATTGCAGGACTCAACGGGACGTATTCAGGTATATTTCCGTCGGGATGATTTGTGTCCAGACGAAGACAAAACGCTTTATAATACGGTCTTCAAAAAACTCTTAGACATCGGTGATATTATCGGAATAAAAGGTTTTGTTTTTACAACGCAAGTAGGCGAAATCTCTATCCACGTTACGGAATTTAAGATTTTGAATAAATCTTTGAAGCCTCTTCCCGTTGTAAAAAGAGATGATGATGGCAATATTTATGATGGTTTCACAGATCCAGAAATGCGTTATCGTCAAAGATATGTGGACTTAATTGTGAATCCAGAAGTTAAGGATATTTTCTTGAAACGCTCTCGGATTGTTACCACGATGCGAGCCATGTTTGATGCCAAAGGTTGGTTGGAAGTAGAAACACCAATCCTGCAACCCATCCACGGAGGAGCATCTGCCCGTCCGTTCAAAACGCATCATAACACGTTGGATATGCCCTTGTATATGCGTATTGCCAATGAGTTATACTTAAAAAGATTAATCGTAGGCGGTTTTGATGGCGTTTATGAATTCGGAAAAATGTTCAGAAACGAAGGCATGGACAGAACCCATAATCCAGAATTTACTTCTTTGGAGTTCTACGTTGCTTACAAAGATTATAACTGGATGATGACTTTTACCGAGCAAATTTTTGAAAAAGTCGCCATCGCTACCAACGGACAAACCTTAGTGAAAGTGGGTGAAAACGAAATCGAATTTGGCGGTGAATTTACCAAACTAAGTATTGCAGGGGCTATCGAAAAATATACAGGCGTAAACGTAGAAGGTATGGACGAAGAAACCCTCCGAGGGCATTGCAAATCGTGGGGAATAGAAGTAGATAACACGATGGGAACTGGTAAATTGATTGATGAAATTTTTGGAGAAAAAGTAGAAGCAAACTTAATTCAGCCTACTTTTATCATTGATTATCCAGTCGAGATGTCGCCCCTGACCAAGAAACATAGAAGTAAACCAGGCTTGGTTGAACGGTTTGAATTATTCGTAAACGGAAAAGAAATTGCCAATGCGTATTCAGAATTAAACGACCCAATCGACCAACGAGAGCGTTTTGAAGAACAACTGAAACTCGCAGAAAGAGGGGACGATGAGGCAATGGCAATGGACGAAGATTTTTTGCGTTCATTAGAATACGGAATGCCACCAACGGCAGGAATTGGGATTGGAATTGACCGTTTGACGATGCTAATGACCAATCAGACTTCGATTCAAGAGGTACTTTTCTTCCCGCAAATGCGTCCAGAAAAGAAGTCAGAAATGGCTACCGATGCTGAATATCAAGCCATTGGTGTACCCGTGGATTGGGTTCCAGTATTACAGAAAATGGGCTTTATGACGATTCAGTCTATAAAAGAAGCTAATCCAAACAAAGTTTTCAATGATTTGGGTGGAATGCGTAAGAAATTGAAATTAGATATTTCGATTCCTCAGAAAGAGGAAGTGATGAAGTGGTTTGAGTAGAAAAAATATATGAACTTCCCCTTTTACATAGCCAAAAGATATTTTTTCACCCGAAAGAAAACATCGTTCATTTCGCTTATTTCCATCATTTCGATGTTGGGAGTGGGTGTTGGAACGATGTCCTTGGTGGTGGTTTTGTCGGTTTTTAATGGTTTGGAGGATTTTCAACGTAGCCTTTTCAAAAGTTTTGATGCAGATTTGAAAATCAGCCCTACCAAAGGAAAACGATTTGATTGTCCACCTGATTTTTTACAAAAAATAAGTAAAATTGATGGTGTAAAAAGTATTAATCAGGTTATTGAAGAAAACGTAATCGTGCGTTATCGAGATGCCCAGACTGTCGTTACTCTGAAAGGCGTTGATGATAATTTTTTGAAACAAGACCGCCTCAAAAAAGCAATCATTGATGGCAAAATGCTCTTGAAAGCTGACGGAATTAGCCATGCCATTGTAGGTTCGGGTGTTGCTATTACATTAGGGATTGATGTAGATGCTTTTTTTACGCCCATAGAAACTTGGTATCCTCGAAATACCAATTCCAAAACCATTGATTTTACATCCAGCGATGCCTTCAATAAAATGAGCTTGATTCCCTCAGGCGTATTTGCGATTGAGCAACAATACGATGACCACTATATTTTTGTCCCGCTGACTTTCGCCCAAAATCTTTTTGATTATAATGACGAAAGAACCTCTTTGGAAATACAAGTATCTGATAGTGAACGAATTAATAAAATACAAGAAGAAATTAAAGAATCTCTCGGAGGGAATTTTACGATTCAAAATCAAGATGAACAACACGCCAGTTTGCTTAGAGCTATCAAAATTGAGAAACTTTTTGTGTTCTTGACGCTGACTTTTATCATCGGAATTGCCAGTTTTAATATTTTCTTTTCCCTTTCGATGTTGGCGATTGAGAAAAAGGAAGATGTCAAAACGTTGTATGCCATCGGAGCAAATCGTGGGATGATACAAAAGATTTTTCTTTTGGAAGGGGCAATTGTGGCTTTTTCGGGAGCAATTGTAGGCTTAGGATTGGGCTTTATATTATGTTGGTTACAACAAGAATACGGCTTAGTTTCGATGGGAATTGTGGGGGCTTTAATTGATGCCTACCCCGTAAAAATGCAATTTTGGGACTTCTTTTTTACGGCTTTGGTCGTGATAATTATCACGATGATTGCCTCTTATTTTCCTGCGAAAAAAGCGGCTATGGTTCGGTGAACGGTTCACGGTGAAAGGGTACACGGTTTTGGAAAATGAATATTAATTGATACAAAAATTTAGATATACAAAAGGGTTGAAGCATTTATGTTTCAACCCTTTTTTCAACCGTTTACCGTTCACCTTTTACCGATTTTACGAATATTTCTCCTTAATTTGAAATAATATCCAGAAGCCGATAAATGCCCCCAAGATTCCGCTAATCCAACTTCCCATACACAAATTGAATATAACACTCACAAATTGAGCGTAATACATATATTTCCAACCGTCTTTCTTTTGGGCAAATAAACCTGGGATTGCCAAGCCTTCTAAAATAATCATGGCTACTAAGAAAACCATTCCTATTCCATAAATCAAACTGCCTGAGAACCAAGCAAAAGGGGATAATAATGCACCGAAGCCAACGCCCAAAATGCCAAAAACAACACCAATTATTGCTAAAAATGGAGCAATTTTGACTAACAAATCTTTGATATTATCAGGAAATGAAGGTAATTGTTTTGTGAAAATAGGTTCTAATTCCTTTTCGAGTGGAAGGGTATTTGTTTCCATGATTGTTGTGGGGTTTATGTGGAAAAATGATTTTTGTTATACAATTTGTACATAAACTGTCTCATTATCAAGGATTTAATCTAAAATTGAGTAAACGGTATTTTTCGGAGAACGGAAAACGGTGAATGGTACACGGTACACGGTGAAGGGTAAACGTCCTTGATGGTAAAGTATGTTTGTGTAAACTGTTCACCGTGTACCGTGTACCGTTCTCCCTTTACCCTTCACCGTGTACCGTTAACCGCTGCAAAGTTCTGATATAACAATCTTTATAAAAATGACTTTCCCCGTAAAGTTTCGACATCATTATCGCCCCTTCGTATTCCATGACGGTTTGTTCAGCAAGTTTGAGGGCGTGTTCGGGCGGGTGCATTTGCTCGTACATATACGTAAGGGCATTCATCCAACCCGTGATAATTTCTTGGAGAATTTCTTTGAATTGTGGATAAAGATTGACCGTTTCCAGAATGGTATTTCCCACAATACAGCCTCCTTCTTTACTGAAAACCACTTTTGAGAATTTCTTTAACATCGTTTCCATTCGTGCCTCAACGGGTAAAGTAACATCATAAGCAATCGGAAAAACTTGGGTTTTCAAGAAAATATTTACACTCGACAAAACTTCTTTCATCAAGGTTTCTTTACTATCAAAATAATGGTAAAAACTGCCTTTCAAGAGTCCTACGGCATTGGCGAGGTCATTCATAGAAGTATTATGATACCCCCGATGACGG
This sequence comes from Cytophagales bacterium, assembly GCA_043760595.1. Lineage (GTDB taxonomy): Bacteria > Bacteroidota > Bacteroidia > Cytophagales > Spirosomataceae > Arcicella. The sequence goes on along the minus strand of JAYUOX010000129.1, from coordinate 6,756 downwards.
AATACTTCCAATGATTTTGTGAGGATTTCTTCTCTGGTTACTTTCTGGATTGGCATATTTTACTGTAGCTCGAAGCGACCGACGCTCGGTGGCACTTCGAGAAGGTCAAATTAATGTTCTCGAAGTGCCACTTCGAGCTACAGTATTTTGTGCTTAATAAATACCATTATTACAAAAATAACCTTTTTTAACATAAAATCAATTCCCCCCTTTTTGTTAATGATTGTTAAATCCCAAGAAGTCTTTATTTTCCGACTATTTTCTTCTTAATTTCGTTTGATATAAAACCATAAATTGTCCAAGAGAATTAACAAATGAAAAATATTATCACTCTAATTTGTTTACTTTTTATTAGTCAAAATCTTTTTGCTCAACATCGTATCGAACTAAAAATCAAAGGCTTACGAGATTCTACGCTCTTTTTGGTTCATCATTACGAAGACACTTTTCTTTCGCAAGATACTGCCAAAGTGGATGCTTCGGGCGTAGCGGTTTTTGAAGGAAAAAAGAAATTGCCTTTAGGCTTTTACGTAGTGGCGATGGGGAAAAGTAGAATTTTTGACTTGGTTATCAATGACCAAATTTTTTTGATTGAAACTGATACTGCTGATTATACCAATCATCTCAAAATCACAGGCTCGGTAGAAGCAAAATTATTTCAAGATTTTGTATTCCAAGCCAATGTAAAAGCTCAAAAATTAAAAGGGGCAACACCTGCTCAAAAGCAATTGATTTATAGCGATTTAGAGCAATTTCAGAAAGATTATACCAAAACTCATGCAGGGACATTTACGAGTAACATTCTCAAAGCGGGTGTAGAAATAGAAGTACCTCCATTACCCACAAAATCTACTCTGCAAGACACCATCGCCCAATCAAATTATTATTTTAAGCATTATTGGGACAATATCGCTTTGTCGGATGATAGAATGTTACGTACTCCTTTTATCGGAAAACGTATGGATGCTTATTTGAAAAATATCAGTTATTTTGAGTCAGATACTATCATACAAATTGCTGAAAATATTATTAATCAAACGCCTAAAAAATCAGATTTACGAAAATATATGGTAGGGAAATTTGCCCAAAAATTCATTGCCGCCGAAATTATGGGTCGTGAGAATGTTTATATTCACGTAGCCGAAAAATACATCATCGGAGATCCAGAGTCAGGTTGGGACACCTCGTCCATTCGTAGAAACAAAGAGTATGTCGTAAAGATGAAACCTGTGATGCTTGACAAGAAGATTTTGAATATGGATATGACCGATACTTTGGACATTTATACGCCTCTGTACGGCGTAAAAGCAGATTATACGCTCGTGATGATATATGACCCTGAGTGCCATCATTGTCAATTAACTGCCCAAAAACTCTTGGAAGAATACCCAAAATTATCCGCAAAAGGACTGAAAGTTTACTTGGCTTGTGGTACAAGAGATAAGAAAAAATGGTTGAATTTTGTAAAAGAATTTAAGACAAAACCCTTCATAAACGTCTATGATTCTTATACAATGACTGATTTTGCAAATAATTTTAATACGACAGTTTATCCTAATCTTTTGTTGTTGGATAAAGACAAAAAGATTTTGGCAAATAAGAAATTGGATGTTGAGCAATATTTGAAAATTATTGAGGTTGAGGAAGGTAAAAAAGTTGGGAAAAAATAAGCCTTTTAACAATATTCAATCAAATCCCAAAGATTTCCGTATAAATCTTCAAAAACTGCCACCGTTCCATACGATTCTTGGCTGGGTTTTCGGATAAAATTAATGTCTTTTTCAAGCATTTTATCGTAATCTCTTTGGAGATTATCGGTTTCCAAAAACAGGAAAACCCGTCCGCCTGTTTGATTGCCGATGCTTAATTTTTGGGCTTCGTTGGAGGCTTTTGCTAATAAAATACTACATTCTGAATCCTTATCTGGTTTCACTAAAACCCATCTTTTTTCTGGACTCAGTACGGTATCTTCAACCAATACAAAATCTAATTTTTCTGTATAAAATTGTATTGCTTCGTCATAGTCATGGACCACAAGGGCTATGTGGATGATTTTTCTTTTCATTTTTATCTACATGGAAGATGAAACGTGTATTCAAATTGTAATATTTTGAAAATCAACGTATTACAAATAAAGGTTCAACTACGATTTGTACTGGTACACATAGCCAGAATTACGGAAGCCTTCGGTAAAACCGAAGGCTTCCGTGAACTATGAAATTGAAAATCTGATTATGCGTCCCAGTACAAATCATAGTTGAACAAAATCAAATAGCTCATCTAAGGTAACATTACACTTTCACAATCAACGCCACACATTGAGCAGCAACACCTTCACCACGCCCCACAAAACCAATATGTTCGGAAGTAGTGGCTTTGATGGATAAATCTTCTTCGGGAATGTTCATTACTTCTGCCAAACAAGCCTTCATGGTGGGGATGTGTGGATTGAGTTTTGGTTCTTGCAAGATAATGGTTACGTCCAAGTTATTAACCTCCCAACCCGCTCCACGCACCATTTCAAGCACTTTTTGGACTAAAACCTTTGAATCAACGCCTTTATATTGTGGGTCTTTATCTGAAAAGTGATAGCCAATATTTCGCATATTGGCAGCTCCCAAAAGGGCATCACATATCACATGGCACACAATATCCGCATCCGAATGCCCAACCGCCCCGTGTGTATGTGGGACGATAATGCCGCCCAACCAAAAATCTCTGCCTTCTTCGAGGCGATGTACGTCGTAACCTTGTCCTATTCTTAATTTCATGTATTTAGTGATTGGTGATTGGTGATTGGTGATTGGATTTGACTCATAAAACTAATCACCAATCACTAACAACTAATCACAAAGATTCAATAATCGCTTTTTTAATCAATTCAGGATGACTCCACGGCACAAAATGATTCATGGTATCAACCTTGATAATTTTCAAACTTTTGGCATTTACCAACATCTTTTCCGCAAAATCTGCATTCTTGGGGTTTACCAGAAAATCTTTTCCTCCTTGAATCACGATAACGGATTGATGAATATTCTTCCACAAAGGTAACATCTTTTCTAATTCAGGTTTCAAATAAAGTATTTCGTGATTGGAGGCTCTGAAACTGGCAGGAACAAGAATACTTATTGGCATAAAATCCATTGGAACTCTAAACCACTTTTCGTTGGGTTCTAAATCAGGGGCAATTGAACCCGCTACAATGATGAGATTATCAACCAATTCTGGATAATCCATTGCCATTCTCGCAATCATCGGTCCGCCCAATGAATGCCCTATGAGGATAGTTCTCTTGCCCGATTTTTTATATTTTTCTAAAATGGGTTTTAATAATTCCGCTTGTATAACCAATGATTTTTCAGCATTTCCAAAGTCTGAATCTCCAAAACCAATTCTATCCACGGCTACCATTTTTACTTTTTTCAGGAGAACGGTATCTTTCATAAAATCAATAAATCCACCCCACGACCCAGGCGAACCATGAACAAAAAAAGCTACTGGTAATGAATCTGAGCCTATTTCGGCATAATTCATCTTTACGCCTTGTACTTCCATTTGATGTTGAGAGGGTTTCATGGAGTAACCCGTAAACTTCTTATCAATCTCTTTTTGACTGACTTTGAAAGTAAGGCAGGAAGAAAGAACTTGCGAAATAACGAAGAGAATTATGTAACCAATTATTAGTCGTTTGGAGTATTTTAGGAGCATTAGTTTTAGTGATTGGTAAATAGTGATTAGTGATTGGTAAGTAGCAGTCATTTGAATCTAATCACTATTTACTAATCACAAATCACCAAACAAAAAGCCTCACAGATTATACAAATATCTGCAAGGCTTTGTTTTATAATTGTATGGAAAATGACATTTTACAAGATGTTTTGATAAATATCGTTCAAAGTTAATTTTATATCGAAAAAAGGGAGATTGATCACGTCTGTCTTTTCGGTAAAAAATGAGTATTCAAAAATATCTCCATTGCGTTTATACAATTCAATCACCGTTTCTTCTTGCGAAACCAACAAATAGTACTGGACTGATGGAATTTTTGAATATTCTTTCAACTTAATATTTCTATCTGTTTTTTCAGTTGAAGGAGAGAGAACCTCCGCTATTAAAACAGCTTGGTGAACCATATCATCGTCTTCATCATCTACTACAGGAACAACCATTACGTCTGGGTAACGATAACGTTTATTTTTAACTGTACTTAATTTTACGTCTTGAATGTAAATCTCGAAGACTTTGTGATCTAATAATTGTAACAACAAAGCATAAATACTTCCAGCTACTCGGTTGGCAACTCTTTTTTCTCCTGGCATTTCTATTAATTGACCTTCTACGAATTCATGCTTTACTTCGGAGTTACGCTCTAACTCGAAGTATTCCTCTACGGTATATATTTTCTCTGCAACTGTTAGCATAATGATTCCTGATTTTTTTACTAAAATAATTCTTTTGTAAATACAAAACAAAAAATTTCAAAAAATGATTTCTGACTAACCTTTACGCTTCAATAAATAAGTCTCCATTTCCTCCAAACCCAAAGTATTAAACGTCATATTCGCTAAAAGCCCACCTTTGCGAGCCACTGCTACGCCGTAGTGCATATCAAAATATCCTTCCATTTCGTGGGCATCGGGGTTGATAGAAAGCATTACGTTTTTTCCCAAAGCGTACTGAATCCAACGCCAATCTAAGTCCAAACGATAGGGGCTTGCATTAATTTCTATGACTACGCCGTTGGCGGCACAGGCATCAATAACTTTCTGGTAATCAATGGGATAGCCTTCACGAGACAATAAAATTCTACCCGTTGGATGCCCTAAAATGGTGGTGTAAGGATTCTCAATTGCCCCGATAATTCGAGACATGGCTTTTTCCTGAGTCATCTTTAAATTTTGGTGAATGGATGCCACGATATAATCAAAAGATTTCAAAATATCATCGGTATAATCCAAAGAACCATCACCCAAAATGTCCGATTCAATACCCTTCAAAATCTTGAACGGTCTATCAGTCATGCTTGCATATTTTTGATTAAGTTGCTCAATTTCAGCGTGTTGCTGCCAAATTCTTTCCTCCGAAAGCCCTTTTGCATAAGAGGCAGTTTTGGAATGGTCGGCTATTCCCAAATACTCAAAACCTAATTCTCGGCAATAATCCGCCATCATTTTCAAGGTATGTTTTCCGTCTGAATACGTGGAGTGGTTATGTAAAATTCCTTTCAGCGAATCCCAAGTTACTAAATCCTCAATTTGATGATTTTTAGCCCATTCAAATTCAAAATTTCCTTCTCGCATTTCTGGAATAATGTAGGGTAAATTTAGACTCGAATAAACGGCTTCGTCCGACTCAAAAACTTGCTTGCTCAACTGCTTATAAATTCCATTAGTAGCCAAGTGTTTTTCACCCGAAGAATAGATAAACACTTGATTTACAAATTGTTGTGGCGAACAAATCTGAATTTCTACGGGAATTTCTTTCTCTAAAAAATGCCCTCGCCAAGCAAAAGGAGAGGAGGATTTTTCGTCTTGTTGAAGGTCAGGAAAGGTATTTAAAAACTGTTGAACTTCCCAAGGTTTATCGTGTCCAACGACTAATTGAATAGAATGCACGACTTCATTTTTACGGCGAACATCTCCTACAATTTCTACCTGCTCAAACTTTTTTTCCAAAATATCAAACAGCATTTGGGCTAATTCTTCCCCTTTTTCCATTCTCAATTTCCCTGTATTTGATTGGGCATAAAGGATTGATTCTTTAATAGTTGCCTGAATTTTATCGCCAAATCCTTTTAGTTTTGCTACTTCGCCATTTTCACAAGCCAAGAGTAGTTCACGGTTATCGGTGATGCCTAATTCCTGCCAAATTGAACGTACTTTCTTAGGACCTATGCCTTTTATTTGGAGCATTTCTAATAAGCCTTCGGGTGTGCGTGCGAGTAGTTCGGTGAGTTCTTGGGTTGTACCAGTTTGACGAATTTCATCGATTTTACTCGCAATACTTTTTCCAACACTCTGCAAACCAGCGAGTTGCTCCACAGAAAGAACCATCAAGTCGGCGGATTCTTTATCTAAGGCACGAGCCGCAAAGCTGAGATTTTTGATTTTAAACTCATTTTCATCGTGTAGTTCGAGGAGTTTTACGGTTAATTCAAGGAGGGCAACAATTTCTTCGTTGGACATGGAGTTTGTGATATTGGTACGCTGATTACGCAGATGTAAACAACGCAGATTTAAAAGGATTTTGTTTGTAGGTTTTTAATTTTTGCTATTTTCCCTACGAATTTGATTCATCAACAAATTTCAGAAAAAAAATGCTTTTTCAATCTTTTTCTGAAAATGTTTTACCTTGTAGTGAATACTTTTTTTGTTTCACAAATTTTCCCATAACTTGTTACTTCAATCAGTTCTTCAATTAACGCTCCACATTTTATGTTAAAAAATTTACTAACAATTACACTTTTTCTGGTTTTGAGTTCTCCAATTTTTAGTCAAAACTCGCCCATCATTTCTTCACAAGTTCGTTCATTGGCTCAACAAATTACTGCTGGTAAGACTTCTGATTCGTTGAAAGTCCGAGCAATTTATGAATGGGTTGCCAAGAACATTGATTATGATGTGCCTTTGCTCCAAAAAATGAATAAAAAATCTATCGAAGAGTTTATTCAACTACAACAAACTTCGGCAGTTTTGTCTTCCAAAAAAGCCGTTTGTATGGGTTATTCAATCCTTTTCAAAGAACTTTGCGAAG
>JAYUOX010000128.1:0-15442 GCA_043760595.1 Cytophagales bacterium | reverse complement strand
AGGTTTGTATCATAGCTTGGAGAATGTTTGCTCATCATTTTGCGTAGATTTATCAACGCATAACGCATTCTTCCAAGTGCTGTATTGATGCTCACACCCGTGGCATCAGCAATTTCCTGAAAACTCATGTCTTCGTAGTGACGCATTACTAAAACCTCTCTCTGCGTGTCGGGAAGCATTTTAATCAGGCTTCTCAGATGAGTATGTGATTCTTCACGGATTTGGATTTCCTCAAAAGAGTCTTCCGCAAAATCAAGCGTGTTGAATACGCTACTACCATCCTCAAATACAACATTTGGATAGCGTTTATCACGACGGAAATAGTCAATTGCCATGTTGTGGGCTATTCTGAGTATCCACGGCAAAAACTTACCTTCGTCATTATACCTTCCCGAACGCAAAACATCAACAGACTTGATGAAAACATCTTGCATTAAATCTTCGGCTACGAAGGTATCCTTAACAATCAAATAAATCGTAGTATAAACTTTGGATTTGTAACGGCGAACAAGCGTTTCGAAGGCTTTTTCATCATTATTTTTAATATAAAGTGATACAAGTTCACTGTCGTTAACATGGACTTTTTCCATTTTGATAAATCTATTTAGTTAACGTAAAGCTTTTCCTCAAATTGTATCTGTTTATATTTTATTTTAATGATTTGCTTGTTCTTTCTTGGGGTTTTCCCGAAATGATGTGTCAAAGATAGTAGTTGTTCTAATATTTCCCAACAAAATGCAAAAAAAATAATAACCATTAACAAATATTAACAATATATTATTCGTTTGCACCTAACGTATAGATACATTTCAAGAAATAATCCAAATATTAACTTGTCATAATTAAAATATACGGAATATTATTTGGTTTTATTGGAGCAAGAATAATGCCGAAAGAAATAGAATATTTAGATTTACGAAAAAAAAATAGGTGTAGATTTGTCTATGAAAAAAATAAAACTCGTTGAATGCCCCCGTGATGCGATGCAGGGCTGGACAAACTGGATTCCGACTGAAGAGAAGATTGAATATTTGAATCAATTACTAAAAGTGGGTTTTGACACGCTTGATTTTGGCAGTTTTGTTTCGCCCAAAGCCATTCCACAAATGGCTGATACAAGCCTGGTTTATGATGCTCTTGATTTGGAGAATACCCCAACAAAATTATTAGCCATCGTTGCCAATGTGCGAGGGGCAGAAACGGCTGTGGGTTTTGAGAAAATCCAATATCTGGGTTTCCCATTTTCTATCTCCGAAACCTTCCAACAACGCAATACCAATAGTTCTATTTCAGAGGCATTCAAAACCGTTGAGGTGGTCCAAAATCTTTGTCAAAAGTCTGATAAACAATTAGTTGTGTATTTTTCGATGGGATTTGGAAATCCTTATGGCGACCCGTATAACTTAGAAATTGTGGCGAGTTGGGCAGAGAAGATGAATAACTTAGGTATTAAAATAATTTCTCTGTCAGATACTGTGGGAGTGGCTGACAATCAGACGATTACGGAGCTTTTTTCGGGTTTAATTCCACAATATCCAGCTATAGAATTTGGTGGACATTTTCATGCAACCACTGATAATTGGCGGATAAAAATACAATCCTCATATCAAGCAGGATGTCTTCGTTTTGATGGAGCAATTGGTGGTTTTGGGGGTTGCCCAATGGCTGAGGACGAGTTGGTAGGGAATATTAATACACAAAATATGATACAATACTTTGAAAATCAAGGGCTTGATTTAGGGTTGAATAAAAATGAATTTGTGAAATCAGTTGAGGTTAGTAGAGGAGTTTTTATTTAGACCTAAGAATCAATGAATAAATGGTTATTTTTGTAGAAATAAAATTGTCATGGAAAAGAAAATCAAAGTATTGTTTGAGAAATGTACTCGTTCATTTATTGAAACCGAGTTTGGTTTGAAACGTATTTTGGAATGGGACGTTCTTTGGGAATGGTTGAGTGAGAGTAATTTTGAGGTAAATGTAAATGAGCAAAACAGCCTTGAGAGATTGATAAAGTCAGCATATTTACGAATTAATGGTTGGAATGAAGAAACGCTCAAAATCAATTTTATATCACCTGTTTTATCCTTGATTGATTTTAACTATAAATACCTTGGTTCATTTGCCGATGAGAAATTAGAAGCGGAATTTGAGCATTATATTCTTTCGGGAAAGGCGGATTGGATGGCTGCCAAAGGAATTGATAGACCCGAGTTTCCTTATTTTTTTATTCACGAATACAAACGGGGTAAGTCAGAAAGCGACCCCGAAGGGCAATTATTGGCTGCCATGATTACGGCTCAACACCTTAATAATAATGAACTCCCTATTTACGGAGCAGTGGTGATGGGAAGTATTTGGAACTTCGTTTACCTAAAAGACAAACAGTACGACATCAGTAAAAATTATAACAGTATGGATGTTCAAGATTTAATAGAAATTGTAAAAGTTTTAAAAAAAACACAAAATATATTAATACAACAGCTTGATTTTTAGAACGTTGTAGCCTTCTTCACAAAATATCCCAAACCTAAAACCGAACCCCCAACTAATCCAATAATCAAAATTTGAGCTATATTCCCTTCGCTGGGGTGTTCGATGAGCCTCTTGATTTCTTGGGCTTGTGTGCCTATCCAGATGGAAAGAATGGTTCGGGGTAACATTCCAATAAATCCCGCCGTAAGAAAATTTCGTAATTTAGTACCTGAAAACGAGAATAATACGTTGGTAACCGCAAAAGGCAAAATGGGCGAAAGTCGAGCGAGAAGGATAATTTTGAATTCATCTTTTTGGAGATTCTCTAAGACTTGTTTTACTTGTGGTTTTTCAGAGAGAATTTTCAAAAAACGTCCTCCGTCAATCATTTGGGCAATTTTGAAACCTATGTATGAAGCTACCCAATAACTAATGGCAAGGGGTAGGAAGGCTCGCCAACCTAAAAAATAGCCACTCAATAATGCAATAAAAGTTGTGGGCGTAAGAGCAAAAGCCATCGTAAAACAGGTGATAGTGAAGGCAATCGTCCAGTTTTGGAAAGTAAAATTTTGAATCTCTTGCTCATGCGTAATGACCCAATAACTTATCGAAGAACTCACCAACAAAGGCATCAGTCCCAAGAAAAAAGTGTAGATAATGGTGAAGGTATTTTTTTTGAGGAAATTAAACATGATTAGGTTTCTGTAGCTCGAAGTGGCACTTCGAGACGCTGAGTACGATTGTTCTACGATTCTCGAAGTGCCACTTCGAGCTACAGTACAATAACCTAAAATTCATTGAATTTTAAAGGCAATAAATCACCGATAGAATCCGATATAAGTACCTGATTTTCAGAACTTAACATCAACAATCTAATAGGTTCACCCTGTCGATTTTCGTACTCTAACATTGCCTGACGACACGCCCCACACGGAGGCACACCCCTGAAAACATCACCTTCGCCAGGGCGTGCTATAACGGCAATGGCTTTAATTTTACGGTCTGGGTGATTTGCCCCAATCCAAAAAATGGCTGATTGTTCCGCACATGAACCCGATGGAAAGGCAGCATTTTCTTGATTATTGGCAGTAATTATTTGTTCATTATCCAACAAAACTGCCGCTCCAACGTGAAATTTAGAGTAGGGAGCATAAGATTTATAGGTAGCTTTACGAGCTTCATTCAAAAGTTGTTGTTCGATAGGGGTAAGTTCGTGTTCGTTATCGTATTTTTCGAGTGAAATCGTTAAATTTAGCTTTTGCATAATCAATTCATCTTTAAGGTTTTATGGATTTTAAGATGGGGAAATAAATAACTGACTTTACAAAATAATAGTTCATTTGATTGGTAAAATATTACTCTCAATTCTTGAAAATCCTTATCATTTACTTCACAACGGCACTTATCAGTTACGTTGCCACTATTCCGCCCGGACCGTTGAGCCTTTATGCGGTGCATACTACGCTTCAACGCAATGTCAAAACTGCTTTGTGGGTTGCCCTCGGAGGAATTATTGGGGAGAGTTTTTATACTTATTTGGCAACAGAAGGCGTAATGATTTTCGATAAATACCCAGTGGTTTTGTATTGGTCGCAATGGGGAATTATTGGTTTGCTAACTGTGGTAGGATTAATTACTTTTTTTCAGAAAGATAAACCTATTGAAGATGCTCAAATTTTTGTTCATAGTCCTCTTGTTTCGATTTTCAAAGGGATTACCCTTTCTCTTTTCACACCCGCTTTATTTCCTTTTTGGGTTGTTGTTTTGGTAACCTACAAAGATTATAACTGGCTTAATATCAATATTTTATCCGAAAAAATATTCTTTGTGCTGGGAGCTGAAACTGGGACTTTTTTATTGGTTTATACATACAGTTACATCACCCACCGAAAACGTAACCTTATTTTTAACTATCTTTCAGATAGTCGTTTAAATAGACTGATAGGATTACTTTATCTTGGTTTGGCAGTTTGGCAATTGGTGAATATGCTTGGAGGAAAATAGAAGTTTTGAGTAGGTAGTTTAACAAAAAAAGCTTCGCTTGTGAGCGAGGCTTTTTTATTTCTGATTTCAGACGTACTATAACAAAACGATGAACGTTTATAAAAAGTTTTACGTTTGAAAAATAGTGAGATAATTTTTCATTTTAATTATGCCAGTTTTATGAAGCAACAAACTATCTATGAAGTGGCAGTAATTTCGATTGGTTCATTGAATACCATTCGACAGAAAGAGACGGTTTTTAATTATTTTTCAAACCTCAGTAAATGCCTTGACCAACTGAAAGCTGCCTTGGCAATTAATGGCTGGGAATCGAAAATAAATTATACGGCTGTTTATAGGAGTTTGAAGGAGAAGGGGAAATTTGTAGCAGAATTTAACTTGGCAGGTAATAAGATTTTCAAGGTCGTAATTACCCAAAGAACCATAAACCCTGCCTTAACGACGTTGGGAATTGAAGAAAATCCAGTGTGAAAAGTCGTAAGTCTAAAAGTCATAAGGAAAAATATTATTCTGAAAATTGATTTTCACTTACGACTTAAAGACTTACGACTTTTGCACTGATTTTACAAATGCAATAGTGCTTCTTGTTTTAATAATTCTTTATCAATCGGTACAACACCTACGGACTCACAAACCAAACCTCCACCCAAGTTTGAAAGCCCCGCAATGAGTTCGGGCGAAAGCCCCAAAGCCAAGCAACAAGCGGCAATAGAAATAACGGTATCACCCGCACCTGATACGTCCGCAATGGTACGTATATGGGCAGGAATGGCTTTCTGTTGATTTTGAAAATCTATGTAAACGCCTCTTTCTGAGAGGGTTAGAAATACACCTTCCAATTCCAACATGGATTTGAGCATCTCAACGGCATCAGCTAATTCATGTTGATTTTTTACATCAAACCGTATTGCCAAACCCTCTTTCAATTCCTTTAAATTGGGTTTAAAAAGGGTCGCATTTTGATAGTAAAGGAAATTCCGTTTTTTAGGATCAACAATGGTAGGAATATCGTGATGATTGGCAAATGAAATGATGTCGTGGATTAATTCTTTTGAGAGAACGCCTTTGTCATAATCTTCAAAAATAATCACGTTAGCATTTAGCGCTAAATCTTTTATTTTATTGCTAAGTGTTTGACATTCAGTGTCATTGATGGGTTTTTCAGTTTCTGTATCGACTCTCACGATTTGTTGAGAACCCGCAATAATTCGTTCTTTGACAGTAGTGATTCGGGTTTCGGATTGAATAATTCCTTGGGTAGAAAGGTTTTGTTCTTTCAATAAATTCAACAAAGAATCTCCGTAAGAATCAGTACCAATAACCGAGCAAATAATGGGTTCCGCCCCGAGGGCTTGGACGTTCATCACAACGTTACCAGCCCCTCCCAAACGTATCTCACGGCTCACGACATTCACCACAGGCACGGGGGCTTCGGGTGAAATTCTTTCTACTTTACCCCAGGTGTAGGCATCTATCATCACGTCCCCAACGATGAGGACTTTTAGGGTATTGAAATTATCGAATATTTCTGGGATTGTCATGTTTCTTGATTTTATCAGCTATTTAGCATACGCCCTATTCCTCAAATAAAAATCCACCAAAACCAGAGCCGCCATCGCCTCCACAATAGGCACTGCCCGTGGTACTACGCATGGGTCATGGCGACCTTTGCCCGATACTTTTACGGCATTACCTTCCGAGTCCACGCTGTCTTGGTCTTGCATGATGGTTGCTACGGGTTTGAAGGCTACTCTGAAATAAATATCTTCTCCGTTTGAAATCCCCCCCTGAATACCACCTGAGTAATTAGTTTTTGTTCTAACTCGCTCATTTTCATCAAGATACATTTCATCGTTATGCTCCGAACCGTACATTTCTACGCCCTCAAATCCACTGCCATATTCAAAACCTTTTACGGCATTGATGCTCAACATGGCTTTGCCCAATTCGGCATGGAGTTTATCAAAAACGGGTTCGCCCAAACCCACGGGCGTGCCTGTGATGACGCAATTGACCACGCCCCCGATAGAATCACCCTTTTTGCGAGTTTCATCAATCAAATCAAACATTTGTTGAGCTACCTCGGGGTCGGGACAACGGACTGCATTTTCTTCGGCTTTCAGAATGTCCAATTGTTGGTAGGGAGTCGTTAATTTCAATTTCCCAACCTGCGAAACGTAGGATTGGATTTCTACGCCCATTTCTTTCAAAATCATCTTCGCAATTGCCCCAGAGGCTACACGGGCGATGGTTTCACGGGCAGAACTCCGTCCACCACCCCGATAATCACGGTTGCCGTATTTGGCAGAATAGGTATAATCTGCGTGCGATGGACGAAATTGTTGAGCGATGTGGGAATAATCTTTGGAGCGTTGGTCTTCGTTCCGAATCACCATTGCGATGGGCGTACCCGTAGTTTTGCCTTCAAAAATACCTGACAATACCTCAAACTCATCGGCTTCACGGCGTTGGGTCGTGATGCGAGATTGTCCAGGTTTGCGGCGGTCTAATTCTGATTGAATGTATGAAGAATCGAAGGTTACGCCCGATGGACAACCATCTATAATTACGCCTACTCCTATGCCGTGAGATTCTCCGAAGGTGCTGATTTTGAATAACTTACCGTATGTACTGCTCATTTTTTTAGGTATGAGGTATTAGGTATGAGGTATTAGGTATTTCGCTAATATTCATGTAATACTTCAATCTTTATTTTAGTTACTGATGTTACGCAGAAAAAAGTCCGAAGGACTTAAATGTGAATAGCCGTATGTGAAACATACGGAAAATTGTAATCATAGCCCTGAAAGAGTTAAATGAATCAAAATGAGCTATTTAACCCTTTCAGGGTTTATTTGTTCGGTTTCCGTTTTCCGTATGTTTCACATACGGTTATTCATATTGAAGCCCGATGGGCTTGCGTAACATCACTTAGTTAAATACTGAATAATTTGATATTTGATTCTCGAAAACCGAACATCAAACATCGAAAACCGAACATCGAATCCCTATTTTCTATTTGGAATTAAAATATAAATCATCCCAATTAACATAATGACTATCAAGATGTTAGCTTCGTCTTTCAGGAGTTTGGCAATATTACTTTGCTCTTCTGAGGCATCCATATTTTCTAAACCATCATATACCGATGCTCCCGCCGTTGGGGTATCTGCCGTTTGGATAGTTTGCCCCGTTACGCCCAAAGCAATATTAGACTTCAATGTATCGTATTGGGCGGTTTGGGTGTTGAAATATATCCACTGAAAATATTTATTCAGTACAAAGTTACCAGCCCGTTTTGGAATTATCTGAAAAGTAAAGGAATTTGTGCTGATAATTTTCCCGTTTTGTGGTTCTGGACGAACGTCAATCTTTGGTGTAAAAAAGTCAAAAACACTATCATTTTTGATTTGAGGCAGTTTTATATTGTACCCGTCTCCCATAATTTGGAGTTTATATTGGACAGATTTTCCTGTACCGATTTTGTATTTATCCAAAGATTCTCGCCAAGTAAATTGCCCTACTGATACTTCATTTTTTAATGGATGGGGTGGTAATTCTCTGGCTTTGATGGTAAACGGACGATTTGTGAAGGAAATAAAACTGGTTTTTTTCTGACCATTTTTATCGGGCGTAAATTTCACCAAACGAAGATTGACCGAAGGAAAAATGATAGTCTTGTTGTTGAGGGGGTAAAAAGTGGCTTGATAAAATTTGTATTGGGTATAATTTTTACCCTTAATCGTAACGTCCGTAACTTTTGCTTCGGCTATTCCAAAAGATTCCTCCCAACAGTTTTCGGGTTTTATTTTTTTGGTGATAATAGGAATTTGGACTTCATTGTGGTCAAATTCAATTTCGGCTGCATTGTTTTTTGCCACATAAAAAGCCAATATTACCGTAAACCCTTCTCCAACATAAGGATTTGATTTTGAAGAACTTAATGACAAAAAAGCATCTTCTTTCGTATCAATATTTTGTAATTCCTCTTGCTCTTCCTTTCCTTCAATAAAATCCGTGAAATCTTCCTTTTTATCGGGTAAATCCTTAAAAAGTGGTGTATCCTGACCATTGGGGTCTTTTTTATCGGGCAAGATTATTTTACCCACTTTCACAATAAATCCCTCCGATTTGTACTCAGCTCCGTTTACCATCACACTAAACCCGGGGATTTTCAGATTCCCTTCTTTTTGGGCGGCATAATTTTGAGTAATCGTACAAGTAGTTACCGATTGTCCGCCCACAAACGAGCGAGAAGTCTGTTTTGATTTTGCTCTGTCTTTAAAATTAGACAATTTCGGAAATACACATTCAGGAGCGGGAGCATCCCCCACGAATTTGACCACCACCGTTACAATAAAGGGGTCTTCGAGGGTAATATTTTTGTCTCCTATAACAAGGGAAACATCGCTATTTTGTTGTGCTTTTGTCGTAAAACACAAAAAAAAGCAAAAAAATATTGAAATATTGATATAATAATTCTTAACTTTCACCGTTATTTCTGATGTTCATTCAATAAATTAAATATTTAGGACATGATTATTAGGAATAGAATTGATGAGTATTTAATACTAATTTAATCATTAGTGCTTGACAATCAAGGATATACTCATTACTTTTAACCAAAATTAATCCTTCCCCCATAAAAAACACAGTTAAAGCTATGACAACTTTAGATTACGTCAAAGTTATTCTTGAAAAAGTTAGCTTCGATGCAAAATTATTCGAGAAAGAGTTAAGAAAAGCAATTAAAACCTTATTAACCGAAGAAATCAAAGAATTGCGAGCGTGGTGTTCCGAACAGTTTGGAAAAATGTACAATCAAGTTATTGAGAAATGTTTTAGTAGAATCCGTAGAAAGAGCATTAGTGTAGCCATTTAGCGTAAGAAAGCCTCCAAAATTTGGGGGCTTTTTTTTGTACCTACTCCCAAAGCGGATAATGCTCCAAGTGGATTTGCTCGCCAAAAAAAATCTTAGTAGAAGTCTCAAATGATTTAGTATAATCAGAAACATAGAAATGTTTTATATGAGCATTCATCACATTAAGTAATTGATTTTCAGATAGATAATTCTCTACACTTTTTGCCACAATCTCCGAAGTGTCCACTACATTTACCTTTCCTTGGTAATAATTTCCAATCTGTTTTTTGATTAAAGGATAATGCGTACACCCCAAAATAAGGGCTTCGATTTCGTCCAATTCTGGATGGTGGAGGTATTCTTGAATGATACTTTCTGAAATATTATTATTAAAAAATCCTTCCTCAATCATCGGCGCAAGCAAGGGCGTTGCCAATGATTTCAAAGTAATTTCCTTATCTAAATTATCAATTTTCTTTTTGTAAATATTGGAATTAACCGTTTGCTTTGTGCCAATTAAACCAATCGTTTTTTCTGGATAAGTAATTGACAAATAATTAATTACGGGGTCAATAACGTTCATTACCTTTGCCTTACTACCTACGTATTCACGCACGAGTTCGTAGGCAGCCGCCGAGGCAGAATTGCAGGCAATCAGAATCACCTTGCACTTTTGTTGTAAAAGCACATTACAAATTTTGATCGCATACGCCTGAATCGCCGAGGAAGATTTATCGCCGTAGGGCAAATGTGCGGTATCTCCAAAATAAATGATATTTTCGTTGGGTAAAAGCGTCGTAACGGCATGAGCAACGGTCAATCCGCCAATGCCACTATCAAATATTCCGATGGGATTTGAATTCATAATTTTTATGGCTTTTGGCTGTTAGCAATTGGCTATCAGCAGTCTAAAAAATAATTTATCCTCAAAATTAACTGAAAGCTGATAGCCGATTGCCAAAAAATATTTAAATTTCATGCAACCATTACACCCCATTTTTCATCTACCATTCATAATCTCTTAAACCAGAGAAAATTAACCAGAACTTACCGTGAAACTATTAAATTTATTCCAAAGCGAAGAAGCCTTGGTGAAAGCCTGCCAAAAAGGCGACCCCAAAGCCCAACGACGAGTTTATGAAAAGTATTCCCCAAAAATGCTCGGGATATGTTTCAGATACGTACACGACGATTACGAAGCAGAGGGAATAATGATTGAAGGATTTGTGAAAGTTTTTGAAAAAATTGATACCTTTAAATTAGAAGGTAGTTTTGAAGGTTGGATTCGTAGAATAATGGTCAATGAATCGTTAATGTATTTACGGAGTAATAAAAACGCTCAACTACAAACCTCCTACGACCAAGTACTCTATGAACCCGAACCTGAACAATTTAGAACCGATTTAGAAACCCAAGATTTACTAAAATTGATAGAAAAATTACCATTAGGTTACAAAACTGTTTTCAACCTCTACGCCATCGAAGGCTACTCACACGCTGAAATCGCCAAACAATTAGGCATCACCGAGAGTACTTCCAAATCGCAACTCTCACGAGCGAGAGTAATTTTACAAAATGCTGTAATGGAAATTAGTTATTAGTTATTGGTAAAAACTTGGAGACTTAGAGCCTTAGTGGCAAATTCAAAATGAAAAATTCAGAAAACATAGATAAAATATTCTCAAAAGGCTTGCACGCTTACGAGCGTCAGCCACGCCCACAAGCCTGGGGAAAATTAGAAGCACGACTTCAAAAACCTCAAAGCAAAGTGCTGCCGATATGGTGGAAATATGCCTCTGCGGCTTCCGTGGCTTTGCTTTTGAGTGTTGGAAGTTATTGGTTCGGTAGTCAGAAAGAGGTTACGAA
Source organism: Cytophagales bacterium (assembly GCA_043760595.1). GTDB lineage: Bacteria > Bacteroidota > Bacteroidia > Cytophagales > Spirosomataceae > Arcicella. The sequence continues at coordinate 4,236 of JAYUOX010000128.1, read as the reverse complement.
GGGTGTTGTGGCGGTTAATACTAAGCCCATTATTATCAGCAAAAAACAATTACCAACTATTACAGAAAATACTATTCCGCAAGTCGTCGCAGTTGAAAAGGACATTCCTGTTCCTCAAAAGCTAACTGTAAAATCGACTCAAAAAATGGATGTAATAGAGCAAAAGCAATTTGTACCATTACCACAACAGCAATTAATTCAAGAAACCATACAAATCGCTCAAAACTCAATCCCCGAAGTCAAAAAAATAGCCCCAGAAGTCAATACCATTATTTTAGTTTTGGAGAATAATACAAAACCAAAAGTCGAAGAAGAAACCATCGTCCTGAACATGGTAGATATAAAACCAGAGGTAGTTACTCTGGAAAATATCTCAAAAAAAGAAACCCGTTTGAGCAAAATTTGGCAACAATTAAAGCGAGCTAAAAACGGCGAAAACGTCAATTGGAACGAATTGGGCATCAAACCACAAAAAATGTTAGCCCGTGCAGATGCCAAAATCGAAAACGTTTTGACCAAAGGAGAAGGTAATGAACAGTAGGGGTTTAGGATTTAGGGGCGACCGTCGCTCGGTTGGGATTTTCATAAATTTTAATCTTCGATGCAACCATTCTAAAATAACCAGCATCTTAAAATTTATAAAGATTAGTTTGAGACAACAATTCAACATTTCAAACTTCAACAATTGAACAAATCACTAAGTTTCCCAATCAGAAACTCTAAACATTTTAAAAAAATACAATCATGAAAACATCAATCCACATGAAAACGCTAAAAGGATTTAGCTATTCAATCATCGCCACCATCGCATTATTCTTTTCATTCAATACACAAAGTTTTGCGAATGGAGGAGACGCTGATTCAACCGTAATCAACATCGACAAAAGAAATCAGACCCTTTTGAATCAAAAAAGCGGAGGCAAAACGCTAAGAGAAAACCTCCAAGAATTATTCACCAAAAGTGGAATGTCCTTAGATGACGACACCTGGAGAGGCATCCGTAGAGTCGTAAATAGTGATTTGAACAAAGATACGCTCTTAGTAATCACTCAAAACGACAAAAGCATCAAGGTGGTTATTAATACCAATTCAAAAAACGGTAATAATGAATCCATAAATACAGATAGTAACGGAACGAGAAGGGAGAATAAAGAAAAACAAGTAAATGGAGTAGTCTTCGATAAAGATGGATTGGTAGTTAAATCAGGAGTCAAGCATGAAGTAAGAATCAGTACAAATGGTGTTTATGTAAACGATGGAGGAGAAGAAACAAAAATCGTTCTTCGTGACTCTATACAAATGCAAAAAAGAGACAGAAGTTTCAATAGCCGTTCAGGATTTAATATTTATTTTGGTTTAAACTCCTTTACCAATACAGGAAGCATTCCTTCGGCAGACAGTAAAAACTACGAATTAAGCCCCTTTGGTTCAAGATACTTCGGTTTTGGTTGGACACGTAGCGGAACCATCAACAAAGGCAGAAACGCCGCTTTCAAAATCAGTTACGGTTTAGAATTTTCATGGAATAATTTTATGTTTGAAAATAATAATTTCATCGTAAAAGGAAACGATAAAGTTGAGTTTCAAAACTACCCAGATGCCAAAGGGAACCCAATAGAACTATGTCGTAATAAATTGACCATTGCCAATATCAACATTCCAATAATGCCCTACGTAGCCTTCAAAAAAGGAAGCACCATTACTTATATAGCCGCAGGTGGACACGTAGGTTACCGATTAGACAGTTACACCAAAACCAAAGAAGACGAAAGCGAGAAAAAACAATGGAATCATAGCAGTTTCTTTTTGAACAACGTCCGCTACGGATTAGCCTTTGAATTAGGGTTGAAAAATTTTCCAGATTTATTTGTCAATTATGATATGAATAATCTTTTTCAAGATGGCAGAGGTCCAAAAGTTGGCGGACTGAGTTTTGGAATAAGATTGTAAGTTTTAAGCAGAAAGGGAGGAAGAGAAACAGTAGGAAGGGTAGAAATTAGTAAAATCTCCCCTTTTCTCCTGTTTCCCTTCCTCCTTTTCTCCTTTTCTTGTTTTTTTTTACTTTTTTTTTGGCACGGGCTTTGACATAATAAAAAATACAATTACCTTTGCACACTCTTTCACCAGAACACAAAAAGAGTGCGTTGTGGTAAAGAAAACTGGGGGTGTTCCAGAGTGGCTAAATGGGACAGACTGTAACTCTGTTAGAGTATTCTTTCGGTGGTTCGAATCCATCCGCCCCCACCAGTTTCAATTAATAATTAACAGTAATCAATTAACAATTTTTAACGAGATTGGCTTTTAAGTGGTGTAACTGTTAATTATTGACTGATAATTGTTAATTGAAAAGCGGGAGTAGCTCATTTGGTAGAGCGATAGCCTTCCAAGCTATAGGTGGCGAGTTCGAGCCTCGTCTCCCGCTCCAATCAGGAACTATGATATATGGTTAGTTGTTAATTGGTTAGTAGTTATTAGTTTAGCTAAGAACTGTTAATAATTAACCATTTATAGTTTTAGGGCATTTCATTTGCCTTTGTAGCTCAGTGGTAGAGCACTTCCTTGGTAAGGAAGAGGTCGGCAGTCCGATTCTGCTCAAAGGCTCTGGCTAATTTGAAAATTAGTTAATTTGAAAATTTGATAATGGAAAAGTGATTCATTACAGGCATTTTCAAATTACCCAATTATCAAATTATCAAATTAAAAAAGTTTTTTCATTCTTTTTATAAAATCAAATTAAGAACTAAATATCATGGCAAAGGAAAATTTTGACCGTAGTAAACCCCACGTAAACATTGGTACAATCGGTCACGTTGACCACGGTAAAACTACATTAACAGCGGCAATTACAAAAGTATTGTCAGAAAAAGGTCTTGCTGAGAAAAAAGATTTCTCTGCAATTGATTCAGCTCCAGAAGAAAAAGAGCGTGGTATCACTATTAACACGGCTCACGTAGAATATTCAACAGTAAATCGTCACTATGCACACGTTGACTGTCCAGGTCACGCTGACTACGTGAAGAACATGGTAACTGGTGCTGCTCAAATGGATGGTGCTATTATCGTGGTTGCTGCTACTGACGGACCAATGCCACAAACACGTGAGCACATATTGTTGTCTCGTCAAGTAGGTGTACCTCAGTTGGTTGTATTCATGAACAAAGTGGATATGGTTGACGATCCAGAATTGTTGGAACTTGTTGAGATGGAAATTCGTGAATTGTTATCATTCTATAATTTTGATGGTGATAATATTCCAGTAATTCAAGGTTCTGCTCTTGGTGGATTAAACGGTGAGCCAAAGTGGGTTGCTACCATTGAAGCATTAATGGATGCAGTAGATAGTTGGATCCCAATTCCTCCACGTGCAACTGACAAACCATTCTTGATGCCAGTTGAAGATGTATTCTCGATTACAGGTCGTGGTACAGTAGCAACTGGTCGTATTGAAACAGGTATTATCAATTCAGGAGAAACAGTAGATATCTTAGGAATGGGTGCAGAAGGCTTGAAATCAGTAGTAACTGGTGTTGAGATGTTCCGTAAAATCCTTGACCGTGGAGAAGCTGGTGATAACGTAGGATTGTTGTTACGTGGTATTGACAAAGAATCTATCCGTCGTGGTATGGTTATTTGTAAGCCAGGTTCAGTGAAACCACACACAAAATTCAAAGCAGAGGTTTATATTTTGTCGAAAGAAGAAGGTGGTCGTCATACACCATTCTTTAATAAATATCGTCCACAATTCTATTTCCGTACAACAGACGTAACAGGAGAAATCATGTTGCCAGCGGGAGTTGAAATGTGTATGCCTGGTGATAACTTAACAATTGATGTGACTTTATTAAACAAAGTTGCGATGGACAAAGGTCTTCGTTTTGCAATCCGTGAGGGTGGTAGAACAGTAGGTGCTGGTCAGGTAACTGAGATTGTTGAGTAATTATTAGATTAAATGTATTGAAAAAGCGTTCTGAGTAATCGGAACGCTTTTTTGTTTTAAGAGATTGATATAATTTACTTTAAACTATTTTCACTATTTATCCATTTATAGTATATCAAGATAACCGCCTAACAATCAACCCATTAACCAACTCAAAAAACTGCAAAGGCTTCATTGTTAACCAGTTGGTAATATTTAATGTGCCACCCATATTGATGTAAATATCAAGGTTATATTTGGCAAATTCTGTGGCTACGTGTTCTGGAAAATTACAGGCGGCAATCCAGCCATCTTCCACA
>JAYUOX010000127.1:0-15552 GCA_043760595.1 Cytophagales bacterium | reverse complement strand
CTTCGCCAAATTGTGCTACTAAATCTTGTGCTATTTGTTCGTTTGTCATTCTTCTTTTCAATGATAGAATGATAGAGTGATTGAATGATATAATAAGTACGTAAAATTCACTCATTATATCATTCAATCATTCTATCATTAAAATTACTCTATTCCATAAGAACCCAAAAGGGCTTTGTATTCGTCTGATTCTCTGCGTCTTCTCTGTTCAGATTTGGCAATTTCTTGAATTTGCATAAATCCATCGATGATTTGTTCTGGACGTGGTGGACAACCTGGCACATATACGTCCACAGGAATCACACGGTCAATGCCTTGCAATACTGAGTAGGTATCAAAAATACCGCCAGAACAAGCACAAGCTCCCACCGAAATCACCCAACGAGGTTCTGCCATTTGGAGGTACACTTGTTTCAAAACGGGTGCCATTTTCTTAGCGATTGTTCCCATCACCATCAAAACATCCGCCTGACGTGCCGAGAACGACATTCGTTCTGACCCAAAACGTGAAATATCGTAATGGGCTCCTGCTGTTGCCATAAACTCGATGCCGCAACATGAGGTCGCAAACGGGAGGGGCCACAATGAATTGGCACGAGCAAGTCCTACGAAATCATCTAATTTTCCAGCAAAGAAACCTTGTCCTTCAAGCCCATCAGGGGCATCTACTGTTTTTATTTTTCTATCGCTCATTTTTTTCAATTAATAAAGCTATCGGCAATCGGCTTTTAGCTGTTGGCTTGAAACCGAAACAAATATTCAAAATAGTATAAACTAACTTTAAGCTGATAGCTGACAGCCGATTGCCGAAAGCTATATGACTTAGATTATAACACGCTGTGTACTGTTAATTGTTTATTGATAACTGTTAATTGTACTTACTTTTCCCAAGTCAAAACGCCTTTTTTGATGACGTAGATGAATCCTAACAATAATAATCCCATAAAAATAATCATCTCAACAAACATATCTATTGCTAAGGCTGATGACGTTTTTATCCAACCCATGAAATTTACTGCCCAAGGGTACATAAAAATGATTTCGACATCGAAAAGCACAAAAAGGATGGCTACTAAAAAATATTTTACCGAAATGGGTGTGCGGGCATCCCCGACTGATTCGATTCCACATTCAAAAACATCATCTTTGAGTTTACTATGACGTTTGGGTCCCAACCAGTGCGTGGCGAGCATCGTGGCAACGATAAACGCTAAGGCTGCACCGATTTGTACGAGAACTGGAAGATAGTCGGATGGTTGATAGTTCATGTTTTAAGTATTAGGTCGTGAGTATTAGGTATCAAGTATCTCAGAAATCACCTACTATTTCACTGATATTTTATATTTATGCTTCAAATATTAATTAGGCTGCAATTTACTTATAAAATTTTGTTTACGATATTATTTTGTGGTTAAAATTAGCTTTGAGCTATGAGTATTGAGCCGAAACGTGAACATTTATTTCTCATTGCTCAAAGCTCACATCTCGTTGCTCATAGCTTCCTCAAAATCTTCTGAATTATATCTTGAAAATACACTCCGTTTTGTGGTCCATACCAATTCATTACTCGGGTTTCGTAGGCGTTGAGGTCGTAGTGGCGGTCATGGGTGATGTAACCAACGTATCCTCCGTTGAAACTGGTTACGATTAAATGTAGATTTTTACTTTTTGCCGTTGCTAAAACTTCGGGCATGAGTTCGCCTGAGTAGTCGCAGGGTGTGCCGATTAGGACGTTATTGCCAATTTTGAGGGCTTTTATTTCGGCTGGATAATCGCCGAATAAAGTCTTGAAAACCCACGGTCTGAATCGCCAATTTTCGGTAAATCTTACTTGGGGTTCTCTCAATGAAATTTCTAAACTTGATAACGATAAGGTATTGATTTCTTGACACTTAATGTTATTAATTTCCTTCAAAACCTTTGCAGAAAGTCCATCTGAAATGGTTTTTTCTTGTTTGAAATCATCGTATAATTCTTCGCCTGTGGGTCCAGAACTGCCCACTGCCCCAGCCATGAAAGCACTAAAATCAACGGACAAGGCTGTCCGTTTTACAAATTCACCCGGGTAGTCAGCGGAGAGGAAATTTTTATCGGCATTTAGCGTTGTGGCGTGGGCAGAGAAGGTAGTGAAAAGTGCCACTTCGCCCGTTTGTTTTTGGATTTTTAAGAGCCTAATCATGGGGTCGGTTGTGCCTAATTTATCACCTACCAAGCGATTGAAAACCAATTCTTTAGCATTAATTTCTCCGTAACCAACCTTAGCTGAAACTTGATTTTGAGATGCTTTTTTGATGGCTTCTAAGACTTTATCAGCAATAAATTCGACAGTATTTTGGTCATATTTTCCTGCAAACAATTCTCCCACTGTATTTTTACCCCAAGCACCCAAACTGTTGTGCGTATGCGTTGTACCTACATACACCTGCGACCAATCGAAGTTGATGGTTTTTAGTTTTTCTTTCAGTAGAATAGTTACTTCGGGAGGAAAAATTAGCAAATCACAACTGACAAGGGCAATGGGTTTTGAGTTATTGGAAAGTACGATTGCTCGTACATAAACCGAGTCGTGAATGGATTGATACGGTTTGCCCTGACGGTCTCCATATCCAGCGGTAGGCGTTGGTTTTGAGGGAGTTAGATTAACCATTGCCCAACCCGCCTTGAAATTATTGGCGGTATCTTTGGCAGGCTTCCATGCTTCTAATTTATCATTCATTTGCTTGGAATAGGTCATTTCACGATAGTCCGTTCTATCAACGGGGGCAATGGTGAACGCTAAGAAAATGAGGATTAAAACGATTAGACCTAAGAGGATTTTTGCGATTATTTTTAAGAATTTCATGGGTTGATTATTAGAAAATATTTGCAAAAATAAGGAGGAAATTGATAGCTTTGTGATTAGAAAAATAACACTAATTTTAAACCGTCATTTATCTACATGAAATCATTATCTCCCAATACTTTTTATTTATTTTAAAACGCATCGTATGCTTATCAGAATCGTTAGAATGACCTTTCAGGAGGATAAAGTAGAAGATTTTTTAGTAATATTCAATCGTTCAAAACACTTAATTCGTGGATTTGAAGGTTGTCAGCATCTTGAATTATTGCGAGATAAAAACGCTCACAACATCATACTGACGCATAGCCATTGGCTTTCGGAGGAACACCTAAATGCCTATCGTAATTCTGAATTATTCAAAACCACTTGGGCTGCTACGAAGGTTTTGTTTTTGGATAAAGCTTTGGCTTTTTCTTCGGAATTGGTGGAGGTGGTTTTGTAAAATTACTAAAAATACTCGCTTTAATTAGAAATAAATCGAAGCGAGTAATATGCTTATTTTGAACTTGAAAAGTCTATCTGACTCCAATGCTCTCTATCAATTCGGAATCTACATCTGGCTTAGGGTCTATGATTTTTCGAGTTAATTTTTCCCAATCTATCCATCCATATTTCTTAGCACAAATCCAGATGAAAAGGGCGTAAAAAATTACCGAAATACCAAAAACCAACCACGGGTCAAGCACTTTAATTCTGAAAGCGGTGGGTAATTCTAAGGCTGAGGCTGGAAATGTTACCAAGACAGCATTGTAAATATTATTGATAGTATGAACGCCAATGGCGAGTTCCAGTCCATCGTCCATCAAAGTAATTATACCAAAAAACAAGCCTGTGATGATGTAGGTAATGATAAATGTTTGTCCATATTTCTCAATTTCAGGATTGGCTAAATGCAAACACCCAAAACCAATCGAGGTCAGAATCAAGGCAATCCAAGGTCTTTTTGTTCCCCAACCGATGCCCTGCATGAGATACCCTCTGAAAATTAATTCTTCGCCAGCGGCTTGCAGAGGGATGGTGAGGATAGAAACTATCAGCAAAGCCACTATCTGAGTAACTTCAAATTGGAAGATATAATTGTCTGGATTGATGGCATAGGTAATCAATTCCGCTCCAATCATTAAGCCTAACCAAAGAAGATTTCCAAACAAAAAACGCTCCCAACGGACATTCGCATAAGCGGTAATCAAGGATTTCCATGAGCGTTTGTGTATGAACCATGCTCCCACGACTACGCCTATGGTCAAGCCTATACTCGTGAACATCTGCAAACCCAGAAATAGAGCATCACTCATTTTTAAGTCTTTGGAAGTGAGGGATTTAGATGTATTTCCTACGCCGTTTAGGTGTGTAATGGTAATGAGTGGAATGGAAAAAATTACCACAAAAACGAATAAAACAAGAAGAGCCAATAAATACCAGTACCATTGATTTTTGTTACGGGCAGAAGCGAAGAATTGATTTAGCATTTTGAAATGGTTAAATATTTGGTGGAAATTTAGGGGGAATTATTGGTTTTGGCAAATTGAGAATAATTAGTTCAATGAAATTTCCTTTAAAATGACCTTTTAATAATTTTTAACATTGATGTATCGTTATTTTTCATAAATTAACATTGTTAAACTTTTAATAAATAGTAATTTGGTGCGACCTTTGCAGTCCAATTATCTATTAAAACAAATTTTAACCTTAAAATGGCAAGATATACAATTCCAGAACGCTTCAAAAAAGGCTTTGCTATATTATCAAAAACCCCAAAATCGGTAATTGAAGATATTGCCAACATTTTAAAAAATTTACCAATAGGTATAGGTATTGATAATATTGCAGAAAAAATAAAATTAGATATAAGAGATGAAATTAGAGAAAGCGATATTGATGAGATTATAAAAACTTTATTTAGTTTAGTTGGCTTCAACAATGAAAATACAATTGATTTTACAGAATTTGTAAATGAAATTACTAAATCTTACTCTGACGAGTCTGATTTAGATGAGAGTTCTCTTAAACTTCTAAATAGTAATGTGATTAGTTTATACAGTAGCAGCCAAAGCATTAAAATGACCCTTAAGGCTAATAACTTATCAGGTGAGTTTGAAAAACTTTTTTTAGACTGTAGGGTACTTTCGGATATTAGGATTATTTTTAGTGAAAATTTAGATGATGCAAATCAATCCGCAGTTATTGTTCATCAATTAAAATTAGATTATGTCAAACATGGTGAAACTCAACAGACTTTTTTTGCATTAGACAGTAATGATTTGAGGAAATTAAAAATTTCAATAGAAAGAGCCTTAGATAAAGATAAGAATATTAGAGAAAATATGTATAGTAATAACTTACAATTTATCGAACTAAATAATTAAAGTCATGCCTTATACCGCTGTTCAGGAAATTGCAAACTATCAACCATACCAAACTAAAATTAATACTCATATTAGTGGAGATGATGATAGGTACACTTCTAATCTTAAAAAATTATATCAAGACCTTTGGGAAAGAGATTTTGTTGATATCAATAGTGCTTCCCGTACAAGACTGAATATAAAAAAGTCAAATCAGGAATGTAAGCCTGTCTTAAAAAATAATCAAAGAAATATTCTAATAAAAATCGGAGAAGAAGTTTGCTCACTTCCCTCTGAACTCTCTGCAATAGCTTCTGAAATAAAAGACTCTAAAAAAATCTTAGATTTACAAGATGATTGGGACTCTGAAGGAGCATTGGCTGTTCCTCAATTTGTGTGGGAAAGAGCAGCGAAAACTTTAATCAGTTATAGTAAATGGATTTGGGAAAATAAGGGTGTAATATTAGTTACTCCTTCCATTGATGCCCTTGCAGATGGTTCAATTGATATTATGTGGAATGGAACGAAAGGACGTTTACTACTAAATATAAGAAATTCATCATCATCGGAAGCACATTATTATGGAGATACTTACGGAGGAAAAAATAAATTTAAAGGTGCTATTGAAAATCTAAATGAAGTACAGGAGTTTTTTGCCTATTGGCTTACGGAGTTCTTAAAATGACAGACATTTCCACTAAATGGACAGTTGAGCCAGTTCCTAATGATGCTCATTTATTCGTGAGAGTTCACAAAGAAAAAATTGAGAAAAAAGGTATTTCTCTTGGTCTTCAAAAACCAGGAGCATTTAAAAATACCCCAGAAACTGGACCAGATTTATCATCAGATTGGAATAAATACTCAACTCCTCAGCAGAGTAGAGAGCATATCGGAAAAGAATATCGACACGGGAAAGAGGAATTCAAGAATCCGTTAGATTTCTATATTGTTAGTTTTGAGGTTCAAGATATTTTCAATTTAGACTTAAATCAAAAAGTTGAACATTCCCCAAGACAAGATAATTTTCCTGATGAAATAATAGGTTCTCCTTGGAATCGTTCCCATTGTAGTATCATCGGTGATGCAGAAGAAAGACGGGTTAGAATGGTCGATATTGCTAAGTGGGAAATTCCTCCACCAGAACATAATCCATCATAATTTTCCCCTAACTAATCCTCGCCCAGTTACTCTCATTAGCTTTCAAATTACCTACTTGTTCGTTAATCATTTGATTTTTAGGTAGTTGTAAATTAGTATCTTCTTCCAAAATCTCGGTGGCACACTCTCTCGCTACTCTCAAAATCTCTCCGTCTTTTGCCAAATCGGCAATGAGTAGATTAATTACCCCACTTTGCTGAGTACCCGATAAATCCCCCGCTCCACGGAGTTGTAAATCGACATCGGCAATCTCGAAACCGTCCGTAGTTCTGACCATCGTGTCAATTCTTGTGCGGGTGTCTTTGGAGAGTTTTACATCAGTCATCAAAATACAATAACTCTGGTCTGCCCCACGCCCTACTCGCCCACGCAACTGATGTAATTGGGAAAGTCCAAATCTTTCAGCACTTTCAATCACCATCACGGAGGCGTTGGGTACGTTTACACCTACTTCAATCACCGTCGTAGCGACCATGATTTGGGTTTCTTTGTTGATAAAACGCTGCATCTCAAAATCCTTATCGGCGGGTTTCATTTTACCGTGTACGATGCTGATATAATTTTCGGGAAATGCCCTTGAAATGCTCTCAAAGCCATCGGTAAGAAATTTATAGTCCAATTTTTCGGATTCTTCAATCAGCGGATAAACTATATAAATCTGTCGTCCTTTGGCGATTTCATCTCGCATAAACCCAAAAACGTTGAGTCGGTGGGAGTCGTAGCGATGAACGGTTTTGATGGGTTTTCGTCCTTTGGGTAATTCGTTGATGATAGATACATCCAAATCTCCGTATAAAGTCATTGCTAAAGTTCGGGGAATGGGCGTGGCGGTCATTACCAAAATATGCGGGTGAATGTACTTGTTTTTCTCCCACAATTTGGCTCGTTGGGCTACGCCAAAACGGTGTTGTTCATCAATAACGGCTAATCCTAAATTTTGAAATTGAACAGTGTCTTCTAAAAGGGCGTGCGTGCCAACTAATATCTTCAAAGCCCCACTTCTTAATCCCTCATGGATAACTTCTCGCTGTTTTTTACGGACTGAACCCGTGAGTTTTTGAATCGTAAGTCCTAACAAATCAGCAAAAACCTTTAATCCGTCATAGTGTTGTTGAGCCAAGATTTCGGTGGGTGCCATGATGCAGGCTTGGGCTTTGTTGTCAATCGCCAGAAGCATACAGATAAAGGCGACAATCGTTTTGCCCGAACCCACGTCTCCCTGTAATAAACGGTTCATTTGCTTGCCCGATTTCATATCTTCAAAAATCTCCCGAATCACTTTCTTTTGAGCATTGGTGAGTTCAAAAGGTAGATGATTTTTATAGAAATCTGTTACCAAAACGGCACTCGTAAAAACCTGTCCACTATAATCAACTCTACGTAAAAGTTTCTGTTTTATCAGTCGTAATTGATTATAAAACAGTTCCTCAAACTTCAAACGGCGTTTGGCTTGATGTAACCACGCCTCCGACTGTGGGAGGTGAATATTATAAACGGCATCCCGTTTTGAAACTAATCTAAATTTCTGAGTCAAACTTTCGGGCAAGGTTTCCCGTATGTGGGTATAGGCTTGGTCGAGGAGGTTGCGTTGCATATTGGCAATTGCCTTGGAGTCCACATAACGCTTGCGGAGTTTTTCGGTCAGTCCATAAACGGGTTGAAAATACCCTCCTTTTTCGTTGTCATGGTTGAGCAATTCCATCTCAGGATGTTGCATTTGTGGACGACCATTAAAGAAGGCAGGTTTTCCGTAAATGACATATTCAGCACCCGCTCTGAGGTTTTTCTCTAAGAACGTAACTCCCTGAAACCAAGTGAGTTCCATCGTTCCAGAGCCATCAGAGAATTGACCCGATAGGCGAGCCTTGAAGCCCTCCCCAATTTTTTCAACGAACCGTAAACGACCTTTTATTTGGGCAGAATCCATGCCATCATACAGGTCATTTACTTGATGAAACTTGGTGCGATCTTCGTATCTGAAAGGATAGTATTGGATGAGGTCTCCGTAGGTAAATATCTGTAATTCAGTATTCAACAACAAAGCCCTCGAAGTGCCTACGCCTTTGAGATATTCTACACGGGTATCAAAAAAATTGGGTTGCATAATTAAAGATAAACGGTTCACGGTCAAGGGTGAACGGTTTTAGAATTCATATAATTTTGGATAAAAGTAATCGTTATGTAGTTATTATTTGAATATTGTTAGTTGATATTTTATTTCAGTAACCGTTTACCTTTGACCGTGAACCGTTTGCCAATAAATTTTTTTGTGAAAATACTGCTTTTTATGTAAATTACACATTCTTCCCCATCCATCCTTACTAATTTAATAGCCCAAATTTTAATCAAAAAATGGCTTTTGGTTGCAATAAAAACGGCTAATTGTTTGTTTATCAATTAGATAATCCATTTTAGACAATATACACTTCAAATAAAAATTAAGGTTTTTTCTGCGTTTTTCAAGAATAAATGAGGATATTTTTAATCTAAATTATGGGTAAGGTTTATCGTTTAATCATCATATTTACATTATTCTATTGTACATCCCCAGTTTATGCACGGCACATTTTGGGGGGCAATTTTGAATTGAATTTCTTGGGTACAACGGGTAATTATGAACTAAAATTAAAGTTATTTTTCGACAAAGCCGATAGACAAGTCCAAGCAGGGGATAATAATTATTCGGTTGCTATCTATCGAAAAAGCAATAACCAACTCATGCGGTCTTTGATTTTATCAACGAGTCAATTGGAGGGAATTCCTTTTGAATATGCTAATGAAAGATGTGCCGCTTCACAGGGGCTCAAAGTAGCGGTTATTTCGTACTCTCAGGATATTTATCTCAATCCTACTATTTTTAGTGACCCACAGGGATATTATGTAGTGTGGGATAGATGTTGCCGAAATTCTGCCAGCAATATCGTGAACTCTCAGGGTTCAGGAATGCTGTTTTACCTTGAATTTCCTCCATTAACTGATGCTTCGGGCGTTGCTTTCAAAAACTCTTCTCCACAATTTGTAACCCCCAACGGTGAATATATTTGTAAAGGACAACCCTTTAAATTCGATAATTCAGCCACCGATGCCGATGGAGACCAGTTGAGGTATTCATTCGTAACACCTTACAACGGTTTCAGCAATGACAGAAACCCAGCTCCAAACCCGCAGCCTTCCTCAAATTACCCAAAGATTAGTTGGGCAAATGGCTATGATGATAATACCGCCATTCCGAGTAACCCCGCCATGACGATTGATGCCGATGGAGTCATCAGAGTAACTTCTGACCAACTGGGTTTGTATGTTTTTTCGGTTGAAGTCGAAGAACTAAGAAATGGCGTGGTGATTGGACGAGTTCGCCGTGATTTTCAGTTGAAAGTGATTGATTGTCAAGTATCTCCCGCTATTCCTGTCGTTTTCAAAGAATTAGATCCTCTCAAAACGCAAGTGCTTACTGTTGATTTTTGTGTGAATGGGTTTGTAGAAATTGCCACTCCCAACAATCCCGATTATCAGTTTCAATGGCAAAAAGATAACCTAAATATCACGGATTCGGATAGTTATAAATTGAAAGTAACCGAACCAGGAGAATATACCGTAGTGATAAGCTACAAGCTGGGATGTAGTGGTTCTTCGACTTCGGGTAAGGTGATTGTCAATGAAAAACCTGGGGATAAATTTAAAATAACGGGTATTTCAGAAATTTGTTACACTCCCACAGGAACGCCCCTGCAAATAGAAAAAGATGATGGAACAGCGTTCAATGCAGGAGATTATTTGTATGTATGGACAAGAAATATTACTGAAATACTGCCCGTTAGTAATGTGTTTATTGAAGCCACAAAGACAGGTAAATACACCGCCAGAATGGCTCAGATTTCGGGAATTTGTCAATATGAATTAATAAAAGAATTGACCGTCAATCAATTACCCGAAGCTACTTTGAGCAATCCGTCGGGCAAAAAAGTAGTCTGTGAAGGGGATTCTATCCCACTCCGAGCCAACAGCAACTCAACCTATGTTTACGACTGGCAACGGAACGGCACGTCTTTTCAAAAAAGCCCCAATGATAAGCTAAAAACCTTAGAATCAGGGATTTATAAATTTGAGGTAACCGACAGCAACGATTGTAAAAACACCTCAGATACCGTCAAATTAACTTTTAATCCACTTACGCCCGTGGTATTCGATACGATCTTCCCTGCTTGTGGAACTGGTAATAATCGGATAAATCTCATTCCTTACGTACAACCTTTCGATGCAGTAAAAGGGGTCTTTTCGGGCAGGGGCGTTTCGGGGACAACCTATAGTCCTTTGTTGGCAGGTTTTGGTCCGTCACCTATTATCTATGAATATACCAATCAGTATAATTGTGTTACCAAAAAATCCAGAATCGCCTTCGTTGATTTAACGCCAAAAGTTCGCTTGGGAGACGACCTCACGATTTTTAAGGGTGATACTGTTACCTTAAAAAGCTCAATATCGGGAGGTTACAACAAAGATTTGACCATCTTCTGGTCTCCGAGTTATGCTTTGAATAGTAATATCATTAGCCGTCCGCTGGCTTCTCCCGATATTACGACTGCATACGTATTGAGTGCTACGGCTCTATCCAGTAATTGTACCAATCAAGACACGATTGTGGTGATTGTAAAAACCAGAATCATAATCCCAACGGCATTTACGCCCGATGATGACCCTTCAAAATTAAACGAAAAGTGGGTTTTAGAAGGAATAGAGGACTATCCAAACGCTGAGGTCAAGATTTTCAATCGTTGGGGAGGAGAAATTTTTACGACAAAAAACTATCAAAATAATCCATTTGATGGCAAAAAAGATAATACCAATCTCCCAATGGGAACGTATTATTACATCATCAAAACGGGCGATACCGTGCCTACACTTACGGGCTATGTTACGATAGTGCGGTAAGGTAGGGGCTTATCTCAACCTCACCCATGAGTCATGCTGTGAGTAATGATGTACGGAAGTACTACCGCTTCTTAAATACCACTTGCTCGGCGTGTTTGCTTACAATTCGATTATAAAATTCTCGTAAAGCCCCATATTCCTCTTCTGAATAAATGGCTTTTTTTAGCATAATCTTGCTGGTTATTCTCAAAAATCCATTTTCATCAATACAACTAAAAATAAATTTTCCTCCATCTTTTGGCAAGCTGACAGTCTCAGGTCTTGGCATATCTTCTACGAAATAACCCTCTGGTAATGAGAATCTTGCGAGGTATGTTTCTTCTTGTGGCACGCCAAAATCAACTGGATATTTGCGGTCTTTGGCTTTGAATGGGTTGGTTGCTTCTCCCTCGCCCAACATCGGCGAAAAATAGAGTCGATTGCCTGCAATGGTATAGGCTTCGTTGTACTTAGTTTTTACTTCCAACTCCACCAACTCTTCCAGAGAATCAAGTTTCAAAATTTGTAACGATTCAACAGTTTGGTTGGGTCTGTTTTTTTTATAATCAGTCAGATAATTGTCCTTCCCTTTTTTCAAAACGCTTGCTCTAAAATCAGCAGCATTATGTCCAAAATATGAAACCTTGCTTGTGCCTTTGATGCTCTGGTCGGTTGCAATTCCCATATTTATCACTGTAATTTTCTTACGAATTGGCTCTGGATTTATCGGAATCCAACGGCTATTTTTTCTGACAACTAATCGCCCTCTTTCATTAAAACAACGGGTTGGGAGTACGCCAAAGGGCATCAGACTACTACTGGCATCCAAAAATACATCTTTCCCTCCCAACACAATGTGGGCGATGGTATAATTAAATTTGTCCATCAAAACCAGGTCGCTGACTCGTCCATTCGCCCGAGTACTGAGGATAAATGGGTTAGCATTTACACCACATTCACGCAATAATCGGACGAGCATAAGGTTGATTTCAGCGGAATTTCCGATGCGTTTTTCATAGACTTTATCCAAATTGACATCACCCGTAAACGCCCGTACCTCTTCGTTCCATTGCATCGTATTTTGGATATGTTTGAAGGCAGCTCTGGCGAGTGAAAGGGTGTCTTTGTGTCGGATTTTTAACAATTTGGCGATGCCTTCGGCGGCATCAAATTTCTTGATTTGTTTACCAAATCTTTCATTCTCAAAAAGAGTTTGATTCAAGGCTTCCCAGGTTTGGGAATAATCTGTTTTTGCCTGATCGGGGAAATAAGTAGCGGCTAATTCAAAGTCTAATTTCGACCTAAAATTTTCGATAGTTGTTACA
The DNA here is from genome assembly GCA_043760595.1 of Cytophagales bacterium. GTDB lineage: Bacteria > Bacteroidota > Bacteroidia > Cytophagales > Spirosomataceae > Arcicella. The sequence goes on along the minus strand of JAYUOX010000127.1, from coordinate 2,974 downwards.
AAAGGCTCAATTTTGAGGGCTGGGAGATCCTTCATCACAAAACGATATTCCAAAAAAGGATCTTCGATACTGCCCCGCATAAAAAATTGTTTTCCCTGAGTATTTTCATTAATAGCCAAAGGAATTTGGCTTTGAAAAGTTAAGTTAAAATCAAAATATCCAGGAATTTTCGCTCTCAATTCGCTCCAAATAACGGGAATATCTTTCTGAAATTCCCATGTACGGAGGTCATACCAAAAGCCTGATTCTAATTCATAGCTATACTCAATCACTGAACCCTCCCGTACTTGTGGCATCGTAAAGGTCTGATAATGAGCGATTTTATTTACTTTTTCATCAAAAATACTTTTTTCATCAAGTGGATACGTTGCCATATTTCCATTTTCTAAATTGTAGGTAACAGCTTTGAGATTTCGGATACGCTCGAATCTATCATTATTGCCTTCACGATACAGAATTTTAACGTTTGCTTTGTCAAAACCACTCTTTTTCAAGATTTTGATTCGGATATGGTGGCGGAAATTTGCGTTGGGATAGTCTCCGAAAGAGTAAAAATATTTGCTATAATCACACAGAACCACCGCCTCGGCGGATGAGTCTTTGGCATAAATTTTCATCTGTAAATCTTCCATCGGGATATTTCCAAACTCAATTGGGGTAGGTTTTTGGGCGAAGATTTTGGACGAAAAAAGACAAAATAGTAGGAGAAATGTAGGAGTTTTGATTGAGAACATTGGATTGAATTTGTGGATTTTATGAAATGATATTACAATCTACAAAAAATATTTATTGAATTTATTATCGGTTTGCATCATCATAAGTAGGTGTTAGGATTTAGGTATTGGGTGTTAGGGGAGTAACCCATTGACTATCAATAATTTATATAAAATCAAAATATTGATTAAAAGCTAATGATAACTTAAAAAAACATAAATAATACCAGCATGAAAGCAAATTTTCAAATCAGTATGTGGGAGTTACATACACGAATGAACGGAGTTTGGAGGGTAAAGAAAATTCAGCGGTGCGGGTGTTGGTGGAGCGGTAATTGTGCCACCAAGACACCAAGTTTTAAATCTTTGTGCCTTCGTGCCTTGGTGGCAATCCATTTATTTCACTTCAATAAATAATCATTCAACGTATTCCCCGACTTTGGATTTTGGGAAGTTCTACTGATATTCAAAGTCGTTTCGGAGGCAGAATTTACGGTAAATTCTATTGTTCCTGTGGTAGTGGTTGGAATGGGATTCAGATTTTTCAAGACCAATTTTGTATCGTTTTGTAGCTCCCATGTACCCGTGAAACTGTTGCCGTCTAATTCCGTGAGGATGACGGCGGTAGCACTGCTCAAATCTAACTTAAATTGCAAATATCCTGCCTTGGTGTTGCCTGTTGCCCCTTTTGTATAGACCAAAGTGCCTGATTCCTTTACGGTTTCGGGTGTCCAGACTTTCTTGATTTTGGTTGAAAGTGGGATGATTTCTTCTTTTTCCCCGCAGGAGAAAATGGTGAAGATTAGGGCAAGTAATGTTATGTTCTTCATGATTTTGTTTGTTTTAAGTATTGAACATTTTTGGTAGGGGCGTATCGCATACGCTTGGACGAAATGGGCGTATGCAATACCCATGCTGTCAACTTAAGAAACTGGTCTTTTACATTGATAGAATTTTCGTACATATTTTACTTTTCTTTTGAATTCTCTATCTGGTTTTTCTTTGATTTTATTACGTTTAATTTTTTCAATTAATCTTTGATAAATAACTTCGAGGGGTTTATTAGAAAAAACTAAATCAATTAATTCGTTCTTTGACAAGCCCGCAGCCACGGCAAAATTTATTTTGAGAAGGTCTTTATCTTTCAAGACACTCTCTGGGTTTTGGTTTTGTAATTCTTGTTTTAGTTGCTGTGAAGCATCTTGGGCTAAGAGTTGATAGATATTCGCACATAAAATGGTGGCATAAAACTCTTGATAAATTCCCAAGGATGTTTTGGTAGCAAAATTTTCAAGTTCCATTACATTTTTTAGGTAATCATACTGGGTTTCAACACCCCACCTTTTGTGATAAAGTTCCTCAAAGTCTTGATACTTAAAATCTTGATTATAAGACGATTGAGTAAGACTTGTCAGAAGAAAAATATCTTTACCTTCTTCTCTGGGCAATCTAATTACTCTGAGTTTTAAAGACTTTAAGGTTGAGACAAAAGGCTTTATTTTGGCAATCGTTCTTGGATTAAGACTTGATAATTCAAGGGTAATATCTCCATCTAATGCTTGGCTTTGAGCAAATATTTTGGTGGCTTCCACGAAAGCATCTGCCTCGAAACGAATGACAAAATCAATGCCTAAACTTATCATTAAACACAGTAAAAGCACGGAAGGATACCCTCGGTCAAATAGTATAATCGTGGGAATCTTTCTGTCACCATCCAGTTTTACTAATTGGTTGATGTGATGGTAAGCCTGTTGTCTTTCGTTAGAGGCATACTTGGCTAAATCACTATCCACAATGACTCTGTTTTGTATATCATAAAGAATTGAGGCGGATGCCATGGGTAAACCACAAACCGAAAGATTACCAAAAGTTTGAGTAATATCCCCACTTTCGGGAAGTCTCAAATCACTGCCGTCAATAGCCATTAAACGAAAACCTTTGTATTTAAGGAAGTCATCATCAAGGTAGTAATTAGTGATAAACTCCTCATTAAGAGCAATATAGCCTTCGTATTTTAATTTCTTGCGGGCTTGGCTAAATGCTTGTTTACTACTAATTAGGTCTTGTAAATCAAAATATTTTAACAAACTATCAACTTGTACGGACAAACTTTTTGTCAAGCCATGAAGAATCCCAACAAAAATCTCTTTGAAGCCCCATACCCGTTGACGTATGAAACAAGTGGCTGATTTACTGTATAATCGTTTGAAGTCATCATTATTCATACGGCAGCGTATCTTGTCAAGTAAAAAAAGGTTTTT
>JAYUOX010000126.1:0-5175 GCA_043760595.1 Cytophagales bacterium | reverse complement strand
CCCAGAGCATGGGCGTAGATGGGTCAATGTCCACCTTTCTGATTTTTCCGTTTATTTTGAGATTATATTTTGCCATGATTGAAGTATTTTTTGTTGAATTAATCTATCAAATGTAACCATTTTTGTCTAATTACATTTCTTGATTCAGAATTATTTTGACTCTTACAATATTAACTTTAGAATTCTAAAATTCTGATAATCACTTATTTACCTCTAAAAAATACTCCTTAAACAACTTAAACTCCTTTTCTTCATCCATTTGTTTATATACGAAAGCCTTGACATTTGCACGATTTAATACCATCGAAAAATCAACATCAATAAGTCTGAATCCATCTTTCGTTAAAACGATATTTTCAAAACAATCAGGAGGCGGAATTCGTGGACGAATCAAATCTCCATGAACGAAACCTTTTGAATAAAGTTCTTTAAGTTTTATTTCAAAATCAACTAAAAGTTGTTCTTTTTCGGTATTTGAAAATAATTCAGCCGAAACAGGATACAGCCGTTCCATTACCAACATTTCATTGTCTTGATATTGACTTTTTTCGATGAATTTGACCACTAAATCATTAATTTGATTAGCATATTTCATAACTTCAACCTGTTCATCAATGCTATTTCTGTCGGGAAATGGTGGAGCAATTTCCTTACCGTCCATATCGGTCCAAACCCATTTGGAAGCAAATACTTTTCCTACACTCATATTCGAAATGACATAGATAATGCTGTGGTATGTTTTGTTTAGAGTTTCAAAATGGTCTTTCATTTTTAGTCTGAAATTTTAGTAAACCGTTTTACGGAAGAGTTTAATAATTTCTATGTAAGTTATTGAAACTCAAACAAAAACTGTCTTAGTGAAAGATGAACAATACCTTTATAAGTATTTGGTGAGGGCAAAACGTCTTGACTAATTACGTATTTAGGAAAATTATCTTTTATCAAAAGTAAATTTCCAAATTCTCTATCAAAAGTAGATTGTTCAATTAAAAGATAAGTTACTTGAAAATACGAAATTTCACCATTTTTTGAAGCGATAAAATCTACTTCTTTATCTCCCCAAGCTCCTGTTTTAATTTCATATCCATTCGATTTTAGGTGGCAGAAGACGATATTTTCATAAACTTTTTGTATGTCTTTTGGAGAAAATCCTGCAATATTATTTCTAATGCCCAAATCCTCAAAATAGTATTTTTCACCTATTTCAAAAATCTTTTTTCCATTAATATCTTGCCGCTTTACTTTTCTAATAATGAAAGCATCAGTCAGAAATTTAAGATAATCAATCACAGTATTTATAGAAATTTGGACTTTTTGTGATTTCAAATAATCACTAATTTTCTTTGCCGAGACTTGACTGCCAACGTTGTCAGCAATATAATGCACTAAATTTTCCAAAAATGCTACATTTCTTATTTGATTTCGTTTAATGATGTCTTTGTAGAGTATTGAATTATAAATATTTTGCAAATATTCTCGTTTTACTTTGGCTTCGTCTGGCAATATTGAAAGCCCAACCATGCCACCAAATTGTAAGTATTTTAGAAAGTTTATCTCATCATTTTCAGTTTCATTTATTTCCAAATATTCTCGGTAATCTAATGGATGTACTTCAATTTCTATGAAACGTCCGCTTAATAAAGTTGCCAGTTCACCCGAAAGTAAATTAGCATTACTTCCAGTAATGTAAATATCAAAATTGGGCTTTTTATAAAAATTTCGCAACGACTTTTCAAATTCAGCAATTTCTTGAACCTCATCAATAAGAATAGCAACTTTTGATGATTCCGCTGTATCTGTAATATATTTATTCAGGCTTTTATAGTCAGTAATATCGTTAAACTCGTAGCTCTCTTTGTCAATATAAATTACTTGGACTCCCTCGGTAGTTAATTCTTGTGCAATAATTTCTAACAAAAAACTTTTTCCTACCCTTCTTTGTCCAATCAATACTTTTATCAATGGTTTACTGATAAAAGGTTTTAATTGTTCAAGATATTTTTTTCTTTTATAAATTTTCATTACAGTGAATTTTTAATATAAAATTACATTTTATTTCAGTATGATGAAAACTTATTTATAGTATTTATTAGAACGTTTGATTACTTAAAATTTCTCTGATTCAAACATTTTCACCTGAACTCAAATAATCTCTTCACACAATCGACAAATATCTGCCAACAATTCCTTCAAATCATCCAAAGTCGTCAAAGGATTCATCAACGAAACTCGTAAATACGTCCGTTCACGAAGCGTAGTTTGTACGATGTAAAACTTTCCATCATTCAGTAATTTATTTCTAATCACTTGAATTTCAGCATCTTGCTTGTTTTTCAAACGGAAACATACGATATTACATTCTGGATTTACACCTAATTCAAAGTCTGGATGAGCTTCAATCATTTCGGCAAATTGTTTTCCTAAATCATAAAGATATTCCACGTGTTCTGCTAATAATTCCTCACCGTAGGTTTTCAGAATTGAATAAACCTTCACACTCATGCCAAGTTTGGTGCATTCAAAAGTGCGTTTTCCCGAATTAAACCAATCTTGCGAAGTCTGATTTGCCCAGAGATATTGTGCTTTTTGTTGGAAAGTATGATATGAATCGTCGTTATCCTTAAAAATTAAAGCTGTTACCAAAGCGGTTGTCAAAAGTATTTTGTGCCAATCAATTACCACCGAATCCGCCAACTCAATACCTTTAACTTTGTGTTTGTATTTTTCCGAGAAAATTACTGCCCCACCATGAGCCCCATCAACGTGAAACCAAAGGTTTTTTTCTTGGGCAAATTTGCCAATTTCCCCTAAATTATCATAAGAACCCGTAGAAGTAGAACATGATGAACCAATAATAGCAATTACTTGAAAACCTTTATCAACCGCATCCTGATAGTATTTTTCTAATAATTCAGTACACATTTGAAAGGCTGAATTTGTTGGAATTTTGATAATACCTTCGCTTCCCATGCCCATAATTCGGGCTGCACGGTCAATGCAATAATGGGCTTCTTCTGAAACGATTACCGCCAATTTTTCCTTATTTCCATCTTCCCAAACATCGGTTGAAGCCCTTTTCGCACGAGCCGCTAACAAAGCTGTGAGGTTCGCCAAAGTACCACCAGAAGTCAAAATTCCACCCGATTTTTCGTTATATCCAATGCGTTTTGCCATCAAATCGGTCACGATTTTTTCTAAGGGATTTGATACTAAACCCATTTCATAAACCGCCATTCCGTTGTTCAAAAGGGCAGTTAACATACTCGTGGTGGCGGCAATTGGAGCAATTACGCCCACTTGATGTCCCATGTAACGTGGGTTATGCAATTTGGTAGATTTTTCAATTACTTTTTTGAAAAAATCTGCGGGATTTTCATTCACACCTTCGGCAAAATCATCTTCCCAAAAAGCCAAATTTTCTTCGGGAGATTGAAACGGAATCGCCTGATTTTCACGATTTTGGGATTTGGAAAGATAATCAGCTAACAAATCTACCATTTGATGGGCTTGTTCACGAAATGAATCTGGGGAGAATGCTTTTTGAATATTTGTCATTGTTTTCAAGAATTATTTCACAAAATAACCACGTTTGATTAATAATAAAAAATACTTAGTTTTGATTGATTAATCAATAAAACTGATTGAAAAATGGATATTCAACAACTTAAAAACTTCTTGGTTCTCTGTGAAACGCTCAATTATCGGGAGGCTTCTGAACGTATAAATATCGTTCAGCCTGCCCTCAGCCGACAAATTCAGCAATTGGAAGAACAAGTTGGAGCAATGTTATTTGACAGAAATAAGCGAAATGTGAATCTGACGGATGCTGGAAAATATTTCAGAATTGAATGCGATAGAATTATCCATGATTTAGCAATACTTCGCTACGCATCAAGCTGCTATCTTAGCATAGTTTCGTAGGTATTCAATATTTGGATTATTTAATTGCTGTTCGGTTGTTATTGCGAACACGCTAAAAATTTTATTTAAGAATCGTTCATTGAAATATTGAGCTTTAATGTCGTGAATCGAAAAAGCCTTTCTACTATCCTTTGGTTTACACAACCAGTGGGTAATTTTGGCTAATGAAAGCATTGTCAGGGAAAAATTGTGGTGAAAATCGAGCCTTTCTTTTTGAGTAGATTGACAATGATTTAATCCTAAATGTTGTTTAGCATCTCGATAAACAAACTCAATCTGGAATCTGAGATGGTAATAAAAGAATACATCACAGCCTAATTGTGTTATATTGGTTGAGATAAATATGTTACAGCTTTTGATACTTTTATCTGAATGATAATGCTGAACAACAACGGCTTTACACCATCTTTTGAGTGATTTTACATAAACTAATCCTTCAAAGGCTGTCCATTTATCCTCTTTGATACAGGCTATGAATTGAGATTCATCAAGATTTTTAACATTGACTTTACCAGCAAATTTTTTCTTCCGTCCTCGTCCTTTTCGTTGTGGACCTAAATAAGGATAAAACATCACCGCATCATTTCTCATACGTGAAATGACCTCAAACCCTTCATTACAAACAGGGTCGATAAACGTACTTTTAGAGAAATAAGCATCAACTGTTACATATTTTGAGACCAACAACATATTCAAAGCATCTTTGACGATAATATCAGCGTAATAACTTAACAGATTTTGACCATCCTCTATTTTAGTTTGAGTAGCATAATAGTGGAACGCAGTATGGTTTTTTACATCAACAACCGCTAAACCTGCTATTTCCATGCCTCTTCTAACTTTTTGAGAACAACCAGACCAAAAATAACCAATACCATAAGTCTTTGTTCCTGATTTACTGAGAAAACTCGGATCAAACGCCCAGACTTTTTCTAACCCAATATATGCAAATAGATGTCTATTGAATGTCTTAAAATCAAAGGAATTAGAAAAATTAGAACGGTAACTTTCCGAACTCATCTTACCTTGACGAGATAGATTTTCAAAAGTATGACGACCTTTGATAGACAACCAAGTGATGACTAATTCAATAAAAAATTTCGCTTGCCATTTGCCAATGAATGACATTTTTCTCAATATTGTACTTGTGAGTGTTTCGATGCTCATGGGATAATCTGTTTTTGGTTCGTTTGCAACTCAAACCTAAACATTTTATCCCTTTTTTTCAATCATTAAATTCGTAGCGAAGTATTG
>JAYUOX010000125.1:0-44282 GCA_043760595.1 Cytophagales bacterium | reverse complement strand
TAATTTTGGATGGAACAGAACCTCAACCGATTAATTTTGATGTAATTTCAACGGATATAAATTTAGACCCATTAAAACTTTATGCCCAACCAAAAGGCTTTGATTTGAAGTCTGTTGGTATGATTTGGACGGATAAAGATGGTGTGGCAAAAATCATAAATCCTTTCGCTTGGAAGCCTGATTGTAGCTTTTTGAAAGGAAAAGACCAAGCGGAATACAAGATTGATTTTATTACGGAAGATAATTCGTGCAGTCCTAATCGTTTTGATACAACTTCGGTAAAAATTACGCTGAAAAATAAAATTGCAAACTTTGATGTGTTCAAACCCGCCAATGTTTTTACACCAAATGGAGATGGTAAAAATGATTTTTTTAGTTTGGATTTACCCGAAAACAATTGCTCAGAAGCCTTTGAATACATTGAGATATTCAATCGCTGGGGAAATTCAGTTTATAAAACCATAGACAGAAATTTTAAATGGACGGGTGGGGAATTTGCTTCGGCGGATTATTATTATTTTCTAAAATTTACTACAAAAGAGTTTAAGGGTTGGGTGAGTTTAATTCGTTAAACTATTGATTTTAAGGAATTTAACTCAAATTCTAAAAGGAAAATATTAGCAAATTTGAAATACTTTGTAGCTAATCAAATCCCAAAGTTTTTTTCCCAACTTCAACTTCTGGACATGACATAAATAACTTCCATAATAAACCCGTTCTGTGATTCTCTATCATACAAATAATTGGTCCTTGGTCGATGGCTAAAAAGGAATTTGCCCACCATAAATTTGTCTGACTGAACCCGTCCACAAAACCATATTGTTTCCAAATCTTATCGCCTAATTTATAGTAAAAAAATCGTAAAGCATCCATTGATTCTTTGGGTGTGTAGGGCATTGCAGAAATCGCCGCCGTCGGGCTAATTACGCCTAAGTCTTCGGTGGGTGAGTGGGCAGCGTACCCATTATAAGAGTCGCTGGCGGTAAGTCCCCAACAATTTTTATTGTATCCGCTAAAATTCTTTGGGTTTGCAATACAATATTGATAGTTGATGCTGGTATGAGCCAAATTTTGCTCCCAATAATTGGCATATTGGTCTTTTAATGTGCGTGGATTCAATCCTAAGAAGGAATAATGTGAAAAAAACAAGGGTCCTCCGTATTCAAATCCCAAGGGTAATTTTATCCCAAAATAACTTTTATCGTTCTTTATTTTGCCATTTTCAGTCCAACCATTGTCATAAACGGATTTTTTGATTGGATGAGTTGAAGAACTTGCCCCTAAGAAATAAGTTATCAAACACTCGTTCCAACCATGAATTTGATGGTTCATTTTCCAGTCATAATTGGGTGACCAATGCCAGTACAAAACGTTCTCATTATTTTTGGTATGCCATGCCCAATCGACATTATTCCAGAGTCTATTAATATTTGTTTTCAAGGTTTTTTCGGCTTCAACCTCTTGGTTAAAATATTGTCTGGCGGTCAATAATCCTTGCATTAAATAAGAAGTTTCAACCAAATCTGCCCCATTGTCGTACTGACTAAATGGGATAGTTTCACCATTTGCACCATTGAGCCAATGCGGAAAAACACCATGATATGATTTAGCTTTGTTCAACAAGAAATCAGTAATTTTTAATAGTCTATCACGCCCTTGTTCACGGGTAATGAACCCTCTATCAACTGCCACTACGATAGCCATTATTCCAAAACCTGAACCGCCCGAAGTTACGACATCTCCCGAAGTGTTTCTTTCACGAGAAAGCCCAGAAACGGGATGCCCAAAATCCCAAAAATACTTAAAAGTCTGTTTCTGAACTAAGGTTAAAAGCTCTTCGTCAGTTATTCTCGGAAATTTATCGGTTGTATCTAATTGAGTGGTAACTCCAACACGAATATCCGTATTCAGAGGGGCATTTTCCTTAGATTGCAAAGCACTATTTACTACTAATTCGTATTTAGAAATATGTTTAAGTGCTTGAATTGGAGTGAGTTGAACAGTAGAATCGTTTTTTGAGAAGATAAAATTCAGAGGAATATTTAACGCCGTAAGTTTTTCGGTTAAAGCAATATTTTTCTTGGCAGATTCAATATTTAAAGGTACAGAAAATGAAATTTCTATCTTCGGAAATAAATTTACATTTCCATATTGAAACCCACCCGATTGTTGATTATTGACCAGAACAGATTTAAAATAAAATGATTCGGGCGTGATGGTTTGTTGAGATTTACAAGCTCCAAAACAAAAAAACAGTAAGACAAAAATGTGGATTTTGGACATTGTAATAATGATTGAAAATGTGTTGAAAATTAGATTTGGCAACCTTTTTTAAAGTTGCCAAATCTGTATTAAACCTCCTACCTACCAGCCAATTCTAATTGATATAAAGAACTTATATCGCCATCAGATAAAGGCTTATTATAAACTCTTACATTATCAAGTGCAAAAGTCCCTTTATTTGTCCACGACGGAAAAACACTACCTTGTGTAAATCCAATTTCTGAGCTTGCCAAACTACCAATAACTACTTGACAAGGAGTAACCATATTTAAAGCAACAGTGTTAGGTCCTCTGTCACTATAAGCACCTATTGAAATTCCATTTCCAAAAACTTGTAACTTGTGAGTAGTTGCATCAAATCTTATCACAAAATGGCTCCAAACTCCTGCTCCTTTAAATACCCCAACTGGAGGATTTCCTTTTGGGTCAGGTCTATTATCTTGACCATTAAATGATCCATCAGCTTTCAAAGATTTATAATTTGCTTTTAAGACTAAGGTGTCAGCAGTAGCACTCGCCGCAAACCAGCCTGTTTCTGCACCTGCACTCAAATTACCAAATAAATCACTCCCCACCGTTGGAAAAATACCAAAAATTGAAGTAAAAGTTGTTTTGTTATTCTTAATATTAACCCACATACTCAGCGTGTAATTTCCCAAAGCATCTGCTTTATTCAAATTTGGAATTGCTGGATACACCAGTGTTCCAGCTGTCAAATTAAGTGCCTGCCCCGTAGGAGTAACTCCTGTTGTAAAGGCGGTTCCACCGTAAGAATTCTTCGGAGCTGTTCCTGAAATAACTTCATTATTTGTACCCTCAAAAGTCCATTTTGCAACCAAACCAGTCCCTCCAACTTCATCAGCCGAATTAAAACCACCAATCGGCGGTAATTGTACTACTTCATCTTTTTTGCATGAATATACGATAATGGTAAACGTGAGGACTAAAAGTCCGATGACAATTTTTGAATTTTTCATATTTGCTTTCTGTTTAAAATTTAATTAATAATTATTATTTTGAGTTAATCTATTTCCACTTAATGCTATCTGTAAGGCAGGTATCGGAAGTAATTCGTGCTTGCCTACGGTATAATTTTTCTGATTATTTTTCATAATTGTTGCCGCTTGCCCCGTTCTCACCAAATCAAAAAAACGGTCGTGTTCCATCGCTAATTCTACGTGTCGTTCTTGCCAAATGTATTCTCTTAACTTTTCTTTTGAAGCACTTTCACGGTTTTTGAGATTGGCTCTTTTCCGTACTTTATTCAAATTTTGTAATGCTAAATCAGTTTTACCAAGCTCATTTCCAGCCTCGGCATTAATCAAAAGCACTTCCCCAAAACGCAATAGATGTACATTTTTTTGCTTACGGTCACGGTTGCCAAGATAATTTTCAACGTTCGCATTTTCAGAATGGTAGGCTTTATAATTATACCTCAAATTCTGAACTGAATCTGCACTTGGCACTCTAAAACCATCATACAAGCGTGTACCGAGGTTTTTCCCAGAATTATCAATAAAGATAATGGTAGCATTTTTCCTCACATCACCGCTTTCATAAGCATTAACCAAACTTTGTGTTGGGTTACAAAACCCCCAACCTAAGTCTGTCCAACCACCTTTTCCACCTACACGTGGACCTTGAAACATGGCGTAAGTATTGATGCCATAATCTGAATTATTGAACTGACCTGTTTGTATTTCAAAAATTGCTTCCTTACTATTATCACCCGCTTGTCGCCATATATTTTCGTAACTTGGAAGCAAATCATACTGCCCCGAATTGATGACTTCCAAACTCAAATCGTATGCCTTCTGGTAGTCTTTTCGATATAAATAAACCTTTGATAAAAGAGATTGAGCCGTGCCTTTGGCGATTCTACCACTACTGGTTGCACTCCTAATTGGCAGGTTCGTAACAGCATATCCCAAATCATCTTTAATCACTTGATATATTTCTTCAACACTGGCTCTGGTCTGAAAAACAGGGTCACTATTGGCATCGTTGGCATCATTTGGTACTCTCAAAATTTTAGGAACACCACCGTACATTCTTACCAAATTGAAATAATAATACCCTCGTATAAATCGAATTTCAGCCATCAATTTTTTCTTGGTAACATCATCAAGTGTTGATTTTTCGATGATTACCAAAGCATTATTCACCTTTGAAATTCCGTTATAATACCCTGACCACAATGACTGTACGAATAAATTTGTTGGAGTTAAAGTAAAATCATCTATTACGCCTACTGTGCCTTGTTGGTCACTTGGGGTACTACCTTTTTCGGCATCGTCTGACATAATATTGGTTGCTGACACAAAAGCAATTCCGTGAATATCACCCTCAGCTCCAAAAGATTCTGCCGTCATCAAACTGTTATAAACGCCGATAACTAAATTCTGAGCTAAATCTGGGTCAGTTTCAGCCGTTGATTTACCTTGTAATGGAACGTTCAAGAAATCACTATTGCAGGCATAAAATCCTGAAATACAGACGGATAGAATAAGTATTTTATATTTTTTCATGGTTTAATTAATTTCAGAAACCAATATTTAGACCTACTGATACCGATTTCATAGTTGGATATGCGTTTAACTCAATTCCTGCTCTGGTGGGGTCACCTGTAAGTTCTGGAGTGAAGCCACTATATTTTTTGAAAGTGAAAATATTTTGAGCCGAAACAAAAAACCGAACATTTGTAGCCTGAATTTTTGTGGCTAATTTTTGTGGGATTGAATATGATAAAGTCATGTTATTTATTCTCATAAAATCTCCCGATTCGATGAAATACGTAGAAGCTGGTAAGTTCCCTGCATTTGCGGCGGGTTCGTTATTTATGCCCGTTCCCTTTGACCAACGGCTATATGCCATAGCAGATTCTACATTGTCCAGCAAGCCTTGTCTGAATGCTTTTTTGCCATTATAAATCACATTTCCAACATTTCCATAAGCATCAACTGAAAAATCAAAAGATTTGTAAGTCAAGCCGAAGTTTAACCCAAAATATGCCTTTGGTTGATATGAGCCTACAAAAATTCTGTCTGCATCATCAATTTTACCATCATTATTAGTGTCTTGATATTTAAAATCACCCGCCGAAGCACTTGGTTGGATAATTTGTCCAGTGATGTTTTTATAGGCTGAAATCTCGGCATCCGACTGAAAAACTCCTAAGACTTGCAATACATAAAAACTGCCCACAGGGTTGTCGTTATCGGTTTTTGTGGTGTATTGTTGAGCCGCCCCTATACCGCCGTCTAAGATGGGCTGTCCGCCATTCAAACCGATGACTTTATTATCATTAAAAGTGATGTTCCCACCAATTTTAAAAGACAAATTTTCAGTAATATTGTCTCGATAATTCAAGGCAATTTCAAGTCCTGAGTTTTGTATTGAAGCAGCATTCGTCAAAATCACACCGTCTTTATCTCCAGTTACCGATGGTACTTTTACATTAATCAATAAGTCTCTGGATTTCTTATTGTAATATCCTATTTCACCTTGTAATTTGCCTTTCAATAGTCCGAATTCAAGCCCAAAATCCAATTCCTCGGTAGTTTCCCATTTAATATTTTTGTCTTTCAATTGCGTGATTGCAGAACCTGGCGTTGCAGTTCCACCACCAAAGGCATACGCCAAATTAGGTTCTACGGTAGTAATATATGCATCTGAGTCGATTCTGTCGTTGCCTACACGACCCCAACTGGCACGTAGTTTTAGAGATTGAATAAATGTCAAATCCTTTAAAAATGCTTCATTACTCATTACCCAAGCCATCCCAAATGAAGGAAAATACCCCCAACGGTTTTGGACTGGGAAACGAGAACTTCCATCCGCACGCAAAGTTGAAGTAATTAAGTAAGTGTCTTTGAAATTATAATTTAATCGTCCGATGTAGGAATTTCTTGCCCATGCGTCACCGTAGCCATCGTTGGTAGATGTATTGGCGTTGCCCGTTGATATATACCAAAGGTTTTCAGCCGAAGGCACATCTTTTCTGGAAGCAGTAAAATAATTTAAGGAGAAGCGTTCGGAGGTCGTTCCGACCATCAATTTAAAAGTATGTTCATTGATTTTTTTTTGGTAAGTCAAGATATTATCCCAAACCATCCTAAAAGAGCTTACTTGTGAGGTATTGAGATTAGAATTGGGGTTCCGTTGATTACCCCCAGCTTGAATAAAAGTTGAATTATCGTTCAAAAATTTGGCATTATACACTCGATTATTATTGAAAATCAAGTCTCCGCCCAAGCTCGAACGAAAACTTAAATCTTTCAAGATGGATAATTCAACGTTGAGAGATGACTGTAAACGGTTGATAATCGTTAAATCATTTGAATTTTCTATGTCTAAAATCGGATTCCCGACATTTTGGTACAAAGATGTGTTTCCGTATAGTCCATTCACCTTCGATTCAATTAAGGGAGCTGCCCGATACGCATTATTATAAGCCGCCCCCAAGTTTACATTTCTATCAGAAATATTTGTAAATGAGGTAGTTAGCCCAAATTTCAAAAAACTACTTACTACATAATCATTGTTTAATCGAGCGGTAAATCGTTTGAAATTATTATTCAAGACAATCCCATCTTCATTCAGATACCCCAACGAAAGAAAGTTTTTCACTTTGTCAGAACCTCCCGAAATAGACAAAGCGTGTTGTTGAACAATACCAGTTCTAAGAATTGTAGAATACCAATCCGTTGAAATATCCTTGGTTTGCACAAGTTGCCCACTTGCTGTACTAACATAATTGGCATATTCGGTGGAGTTTGCCATTTTTACTAAATTAGAAGCATCCCGAACTCCATAATTACCTGTATAATTGATTGTAAGTTTGCCACTTGTACCTCTCTTTGTTGAAATAATAACGACACCATTTGCCCCCCTTGAGCCATAGATAGCCGTTGACGAAGCATCTTTCAGAATATCAACATTGATAATATCGGCAGTATTTATATTGCTAATATCGTCAGTCAAAACTCCGTCAACTACAAATAGTGTTGCCGTTCCAGCCAAGGCAGTGCCAACGCCTCGAATTCTAATATTGGGAGAACTTCCAGGTTTTCCGCTACTGATAATCTGCACACCTGCTACTTTGCCTTGAATTGCCTGAGTAGCAGTCATAACGACCTGTTTTGTCAGTTCTTCACCTTTTACACTGGCAGTAGAACCTGTAACGTCCACCTTCCTTTGTGTGCCATAACCAACTACTACAACTTGATCTAAATCTTGGGAAGATTCTTGAAGCGAAAAGGTGAGATTAGTTTGATTGGTTATGGTGAATTCTTGGGTCTGAAAACCAACAGAACTTACTGTAACTGTTGAAGGCAAAGTTATTTTGAGTTGAAAATTTCCATTAAAATCAGAAGCGGTTCCAACAGTTGAATTCTTAATTCTTACGGTAGCCCCAGGAATTCCCTCGTTAGTTTTTTGATCAATAATTTTTCCTTTTATTACTTCCTGTCCGTAAGTAGATTGCCCAATTGAAACAGTATAGAATAGAAAGCAAATTATGACTTGAAGTATTTTGTTTACTCTTTTCATTTAAGCGATTTTAGAGAAGGGCGATTGATATTAAACTTATCAAAGATTTATTTTAATTTTACTAAGGCAAAATTGAAAATTATTATAAGTAAAACCTAAGATTGACCTACATCAATACTACATCAAAACCTTGTTATTTTAGAAATTTTAGATACTTTTACTACATCATACCCAAAAAAAATGAAAATTAATGAGCCATTTTACAAAAACCATAATTTTACAATTTCTTCTAGTCATTTTGGGGGTAACATGGAAAAGTAATGGGCAAAATATTGAAAAATATTGCCAAAGTGTTCTCACAAATTTCTCCAGTAAAGATTATAAAGCCTATCGTCAAAACTGGGATATTGCCCAGCACCCCATTAACAAATTCATATATTTTGCCAATTCGAAAGGGCTTTTGGAATACGATGGGACTTCGTGGCGATTATATGAATTGCCCTCAAAAAAAACAGTTCGTTCAGTATTTATTGATAAAAAAGGTCGAATTTTTACAGGAGCATTAGGGGAATTTGGGTATTGGCAGATTGATAAAAGTGGAGAACTAAAATACCATTCCCTAAGCAACTTATTGAAGGAAAATATTTTCAAACAAGAAGAAGTTTGGAATATTATCGAAACCCCTGAAGGCATACTTTTTCAGTCATTTGCTTATATTTTTCTGTATGATGGGGTAAAAATTGAGAAAATCCTCACCCCAGGGAATATTTTTTTCGTTTTTGAAGTCAATAAAAAATATTACGTAAATGTTATCGACAAAGGTCTATTTGAATACAAAAATAGGCAATTCTCAATCCTTCCAAATGGAGAATTTCTCAAAAAGGAGTCAGTAACAACAATTTTACCCTATCAGGAAAATGGCTCTATTTTAATTGGAACTCAAAAACGACTGTTTGTTTATGACGGTAAAAATTTCACTCCCTTTAATCAAATTCTCAATAATTATTTGACTGTAAATCAACTCAATTCTGGGTTGAGATTAGCTAATGGAAACTATGTATTTGGAACTATATTGAATGGCTTAATCCTAACTCAACCAGACGGCAAAATAATCGGAGAATTTAATCAAAAATCAAACCTTCAAAATAATACCGTTTTGTCCTTAAATACTGACCTTGAAGGAAATATTTGGGCTGGATTGGATGTAGGAATTTCACTATTACCACTAAGTTCTCCCTTTAAGTTTTTTGAAGATACGAATGGTGAAAGAGGGACGGTTTTTGATGCAGAAATCTTTGAAAATAAACTATTTTTAGCCACTAATCATGGAATTTATTTTCTTAATTTACTGAAAAATAAAAAAAAATTTATTCTACTTCAATCAACCCAAGGTTATACTTTGGATTTAGAAAAAATTAATAAAGAACTAATCTGTGGGCATAACAAAGGCACATTTAGTATCAAAAATAATGCTGTAACATTAATTTCAAGTATAACTGGAGGGGCTAATATTATCCCATTTTCTAACTACTCAAATATTTATATACAAGGCACATACACAAGCCTTTGTATCTATGAGAAATCACAGACTGGAAACCTGAAATTTTTAAGAACGTTAGCTGGATTTACAGAGCCAGTTAAGCAAATAATTGAAGTTGGGAAAAATGAGTTCTTGCTTAATACCTTGAATGATGGTCTTCAATTAATAAATATTTCTGATGATTTAAAAAAGGTTGTAAGTAGTAAAAGGATTAATCAAAATATAGATGTTCGGAATATTATTAAAATTGATAAATCAGTGTGGGTTTGTACGAAAGACACCCTCAGAGTTTTTGATTTTAAAACTAAAACATTACAAAAAAACGAAAATTTAGTATCCTTTGGGACTGGAATAAAGAAAGTTTTTAACCTGAAAAAGTTAGGTTTATGGTTTCTCAAAGATGATTTGTCATTAGGACAAATTAAAAATGGGCAATGGAAGGATATACCTATAAAAAAAGACACATGGGTGCTTGATTCTGAAAATTTATTACTTTTGGACAGTACAATACTTTTCTGTAAAGAGAATGGTTTTGAAGTTATCAGTCAATATGATTTTTCGAGATTACTTTCTGTAAAAAAAGTGCAAAATTCATTTGTCAGATCAGTTTCTTTTGGAAAAAATAAGGGAAGCAACCTATCTTATGATGTTCCGAACGAAGGAAATTTATCCTTAAATTATAGTCAAAATAACGTTAAATTTACTTTCTGTTTACCCCAATATTCTATTCAAAATCATTTTAGGTATAAATTAGAGAACTTTTCCGATGAGTGGAGTGATTATATTGATTTCGCTGAAAAAGAGTTTATTAATTTACCCCCAAATGAATATAATCTACTTTTGAAAAGTGAAACCAGTCCCATAATATCAAATTTTAAATTTTCTATAAATCCACCGTGGTATTGGAATATGTGGAGCAAAATCATCTTCACATTTTTCACGATGATAGCCATTGTTGTACTCTATTCCTTTCATTTGAAAAAATTAAAACATCAAAATTTTCAATTTTTGGCAGAAAAAGAAAGAGAATTTAAAGACCACGAAGAAAGGAATAAACAAGAAATTGTAAGACTAAGAAATGAGCAATTAGAAAATGATGTAATACGTAAAACCGAAGAATTGGCAGACTCGACCATCAAATTGATTAAGAAAAATGAGCTTTTGAAGCAAATTAAAGAAGACGTTGAAAAGATAAATACCTCAAAATCAAACGCTCATATCCTAAAATTAATTGATACCAACCTCAATAGTGGGCATGATTGGCAACTTTTCGAGAAGAATTTTAATAAAATTCATGAAGATTTTTTCAAAAAACTGTTACAGGATTATTCAGAATTATCACAGGGAGACATAAAACTTTGTGCGTATTTGAAAATGAATTTATCAAGCAAAGAAATTAGTCAGCTCCTAAATATTACCGCAAGAAGTGTTGAGCTGAAACGTTACCGCCTGAGGCAAAAATTGAAACTTTCCACAGATACAAATTTATCGGTCTGGTTGATGAATGTTTAAGACTTGATATTCTCAGAAGTAATAATTATTAAAATTCAACATTCATTCCCTCCTCAGCCAAAACAGTATTCGGAAAAACAGATTTAGCTTCTTCCAATAGTGGCTCTAATTCTTTATACCGAGACGAAAAGTGACCGATTATCAGTTTCCCAACCTTCGCTCGCTTGGCTATTTCCCCCGCTTGTTTTGCCGTAGAATGATTTGTTAATGTTGCCCTTTCAACCAAATCATCCATAAATGTAGCTTCATGATACAATAAATCTACGTTTTTGATTATGTCAATAATTGGTTCGTGGAAAAGCGTATCTGAGCAGAATGCGTAGCTTTTAGTTTTACTCGCAGGTGTAGTAAAAGCTGAATTAACATATTTAATTGTTCCATTATCATTCAAAATATCCTCCCCTTCTTTCAAAGCCTTAATTTGCTCAATTGTCAAATCTTTGGGCATGGTTTCTTTGACGATTTTATGCTTTTGTGGTTTTTCTCTGAATAAAAATCCACAACATTCAACCCGATGAATTAAGGGAATAGTAGTAATCGTAATTTGCTCATTTTCGTATAATTGATACGACTCTTTTGTATCGGTTTCAACAAAATGAAGTTTGAAATTCAACCAAGAATCTGCATATTTCAATTGAATCGTGATAATTTCTGCCAAACCTTTTGGACCAAAAACCCATAAATCCTCGGTTCTACGGTGCATATTTAAGGTTGAAATCAATCCAATCAATCCAAAATAATGGTCTCCGTGAAGGTGCGTTATAAAAATATATTTTAAACGAGTAGCTCTTAGTTTATACCTAAGTAATTGATTTTGAGTTCCTTCGCCACAATCAATTAAATAGCCATCTTGCCCAATTTGCAAAAAATGAGAAGTCGGATTACGTGTGAGTACGGGCGTGGCTGAACCTGTGCCTAAAATTGTTAGATTAAAACTCAATGTTTGTTATTGTTATTAGCTTTCGGCTATCAGCTTTCGGCGTTAAATAATTGGCATTAAATAATTCGACTGTTGACTGCTGATAGCCAACAGCCAAAAAAGCCTCATCAAACTAACGTAAGACAAGGCTTTTTTGTTTGTAAAATGCTATAAATCAATAATCTGACTCCTTTTCACTACTGCCGCCACTGTCGCCATACTCACCGTGATCGTATTCATCATCTTCGTCCGATTGAAAATCATTTTCTAATTCATTCAAATAAACCGCATCAATTGCTTCTTGGGTGGTTGGCATCACCGTTAAATCCTCAATTTTTGCGTCATCCAATTGGTTAATGATTTCGTCATTTTTAGTAACAATAATTAATAAACCTAACTCATTCAAGCAAATTTTGTTGGCTTTACGAATCAATGAGATTCCAAAACCATCTAATTCAACAATCGAACCAAATTCCATAATCATGTTACCATAGCCCTCTCTGAATAGTTTTCTAACTAAAAGTTCAAGTTCTGGCGAGTTCTCTTGATTTAAAGAAGTTTCTTTAAGTTCGATTAGAGCGAATTGTTCGTTTTTTTCTACCTTAAATTCCATATAATTTATATTCTATTTTTTGATGTAAAATTACTGATTAGTCATCAGATAATTATTAATATTTGTTTCTACTCTAACAAAAACATCATTTGAAGTATCTTTCTCAAATTTCTTGCCACTTACTTTTTCGTAAAGCTCAATGTATCGCTCCGAGATTTGATTAATCCATTCATCTGACATTTCAGGGACTGATTGTCCCTCTTTTCCTTGAAAACCATTGGCAATCAACCATTCTCTGACAAACTCTTTTGATAATTGCTTTTGCGGTTCGCCTTTTTCTTGACGTTTAGCATATCCTTCCGAATAAAAATACCTTGATGAATCAGGGGTATGAATTTCGTCGATTAATGTAATCTGACCATCTTTATTCCCAAATTCATATTTTGTATCCACCAAAATCAAACCTTGTTCGGCTGCCATTGCTGTTCCTTTGGCAAAGAGAGCAAGCGTATATTTTTCGATTTGAATGTACTCCTCCTCCGAGACTAATCCTTGTGATAAAATATCTTCTCGTGAAATATCTTCATCGTGTCCTTCGTGAGCTTTGGTTGTGGGGGTAATGATTGGCATTGGGAGTTTGTCATTTTCCTTTAGACCTTCGGGTAAAACTACTCCACACAAAGTTCTCAAACCAGATTTGTAAGTTCTCCAAGCATGACCCGCCAAATACCCACGAACTACCATCTCAACGGGGTAAGTTACGCACTTTAATCCTATACTCACATTGGGATCAGGCGTGGCAACAAGCCAATTAGGTACAACATCACGGGTGGCGTTCAAAAAATGTTCCGCAATTTGGTTCAAGACTTGCCCTTTGTAAGGAATTGCTCGGGGCAATACCACATCAAAGGCAGAAATCCTGTCGGATGCAATCATAACTAACAGGTTTTCAAAGGAATAAACATCACGAACTTTACCTTTGTAGAATGCCGTTTGATTGGGAAAATTAAAATTTGTTGTGTCTATTGTGTTCATATTTTTAAGTTGCTAAGTTATAAAGTTGTTAAGTTGTTAAAAGACAAGAAAGTCCCATCTTCTAACAAATCAGCAACTTAAATCTTACCAACTTTTAACTTAATAACTTTGTAACTTAGAAACTTAACAACTTAAATCTACATTCTCTCAATTACAATTGCCGTTGCTCCACCGCCACCATTACAAATTCCGATAGCACCATAACGCCCCATTGTCTGTCTCAAAACTGACGTTAAAGTTGTTAAGATTCTTGCCCCAGATGCTCCCAAAGGATGACCCATTGCCACTGCACCTCCGTAGATATTGACTTTTTTGTGTGGAATCTCCAACATCTTTTCAAACGCCAAAGGTACTACCGAAAATGCTTCGTTTATCTCAAAATAATCAATTTCTTCTTTCATTAAGTTTGCCATTTTTGCCGCTTTTTGAATAGCCGCTACTGGCGAAGTCGTAAATAATGCTGGCTCTTGTTCTACATCGGTAAAACTCAATATTTTAGCCAATGGCAGTAACCCCATTTTTTCGGCTCTTCTTCTTGACATCAAAACCACCGCCGAAGCACCGTCGTTTAGATTTGAAGCATTGGCAGCCGTTACAGTACCTCTTTTTTCAAAAGCTGATTTTAGATTTGGAACTTTTTCAAAATTAACTTTATCAATATCTTCATCCTCTCTAATGGTTACGATTCCGTGTTTAGTCTGAATCTCAACGGGTATGATTTCATTGTCAAAATAGCCTTTATCACGTGCCTCGGCAGCTCTTTTATAAGAGTCAATGGCGTAGTTGTCTTGTGTCTCACGGCTGATACCGTATTTACGGGCAGTTTGGTCAGCAAAAAACCCCATCGCAATGTTTTCGTAGGCATCCGTCAGTCCATCTTTTTCCAAGCTATCTACCAATATTGTTGAGCCATATTTTGAGCCAAACCTTGCGTTTGGAACGTAAAATGGGGCATTTGACATACTTTCCATTCCACCTGCCACTGCCACTTCGGTTTGACCTAACATGATACTTTGAGCGGCATAAATAATAGCCTTTGCACCCGAAGCACAAACCTTATTGACTGTCGAACAGCGTACTGGAAAAGGTAATCCCGCTCCCAAAGCTGCTTGCCGAGTTGGATTTTGTCCGATATTTGCTGAAATGACATTTCCCATTATTACTTCTTCAACCAATTCAGGACTTATTCCTGCTTTTTCGACAGCACCTTTGATGGCTATACTACCTAACTGTGTGGCAGAGAGACTTGCTAATGCTCCGCCAAAACTTCCAATCGGCGTTCTAACAGCCGACACAATATATACTTCTTGTATGCTCATAAATTTATTTATATTTACCAGTTTTGAGTGATTTTTGAATCTTTGTTTTTTACTGAATTTTGTTTTTGTTGAATATATTGAATTTCATTACTTTTCATTCCATCTAATATGATTTTTGCTTTTTCAAGTGTCAAACCATAGTTTTTTAAGGTTTTCAACAACTCCTTTTGCGAATTATCTTTGGCTACCTCCGCCCTTTCTTCTTTTGTTTGAGATGGAGGTGTCATTTGATTATTTTTTGGTTTGGGTATATTTTGAATTTGTTTGTTTTTAGGGTGGTATATACGTTTCAGGAGTTCATAATTAAAACGTGCTACCTCATTATCGGGTTTCAATATCAATGCTTCTTTAAATAAACTCAATGCTCTTGATGTATCTTTACCGTTACAAAAAATAATTCCTAACTGAGAGTAGGTTGTAGATGCCAACAATGGCTCTTTTAGCGTTACTAATTGAGCATATTTTCTTCGGGCAGCCAATGTATCATTCTCTTCAAACAGAGAGTGTGCATGATTTAAGGTAACTTCGGCTGGTGTAAAAAACGATTGCTTTGCTAACAACTGATACTGAGTTGATGCCTCCGCATAATTCCCTTGAAAATACGCTCGCTGTGCCTCTATAGTTGCTCGATTTCGAAGATTTACCTTCGTAATCGAGCTATTATCGAGTACCCAAAGAAATATGTAAAATATGAATGTGTTGATAATTTTAGAAGTTTTGAAATTTTAAGTTAATAAATCGACAATTACAACAAACACCTCGTTATCAGACATTTATATTGTTTTCAAAATAATGTTAAACAATGACTACATTATCTTACAGAAAACTCGGGTTCAACTATTATTGAATCCAGCGATGTAGAAAGGAAAACTTAGGAGAAAGATTATAATTGAAATGTTCTTACGGTGAAGAATACATCAATTATGAGCAAAAATAACGCAATGATTAGAAAATAAAAATATTTATTTGCAATTACATCAACTTGACGCTCATCAATGAGGTTTGATACAACCTGTTCCACATCCGAAATCAGTCCATTAAAACTATTAGATATTGAGCTGATTTCCAGATACTTACCTTTGGTTTTTGCAGTCATTTTTTTAAGAGAACTTGCTTCTAATTTGGTTACCACAATATTGCCCCCCTCGTCTTTTTTATAACTGTTCTCTTGACGTAATGTTATTCCGTTGGCAGTACCAATGCCAACGGCAAAGAAATTTATATCTTTTTGTCTGATTTGTGAAATTAATGTTAAATTTTCTGAACCGAAATTTTCGCCATCACTAATTAACACAATCACCTTCGATTGATTTTTTGATTTTGTTTTAGACAATTTTTCTAAGGCTAATTCAAGAGCAGGTGTAAAATTTGTACCACCTTCGGGCAATAGATTTGTATTAATTTTTGGAACAAGTAAATTAATAGCATTTCTGTCAAAAGTGAGTGGTGATAGCATAGAAGCATCTTCCGAAAAAACGATTAATCCTACTCTATCTTTATTAAAATGATTGACAAAACGATTAATCTCAAATTTAGCTTTTTCTAATCTACTGGGCTGAATGTCAGTAGCATCCATAGATTTTGAAATATCAATTAATAAAAAAATATCCTTTCCTTCTGCCTTTGAAGTTCCTTTTATATCTCCAAAAGAAGGATTCAATAAGGATAAAAGAATTAACGAAAAATAAATAATTCTAAGAATAAATTTTAAAATACTCGAATGGGCAGACGTACCCAAACGCTTGGCAATCCAGAATATACGTCCAAAATAAATGAGGTATAAAATGAAAAATATTGCCAAAAACCACTGTTCAGTTATGCTAAAATCGGAGGTTAAATTCATATTGCCCTGTCGGAATAATTTCCATTATGGGTTTGTTCTGCCTGCGAAAATAAGCAAAAGAGATTAAGATAACAAGATTTGATTTTCTTACCTTTGTTGTAGAATAAATAGATAATGAAAGAAATTGAAAAAAAGGATACGCTACGTACTCCAAAAGAAAACAAAAAAGCTCCAAACCAATTTGAAGTAAAGGACGAAGTACAACTATTGACTTTTTTGTTGGAAAAAATGCCCAAGAAAAGCCGTCATAATGTTAAAGCCATTCTGAGAGATAAACAGGCTTTGGTAAATAACCGTGCCGTTACTCAATTTAATCATGTTCTAAAACCTGGGCAAATTGTTTCGATAAAAGATAGTAAAGCTCCCGAGGAACAAAAATACAAAGGGCTTACGATTCTTTTTGAAGACGACCATTTACTGATTATAAATAAAAGTGAAGGTACACTTTCTATTGCGACTGAAAAGCAAAAACTGCACAATGCTTACAGTATTTTGAGTGATCATATCAAAAAAGCTGACCCCCGAAATCGGCTTTTTGTGGTGCATCGTCTTGACCGTGAAACTTCAGGTTTGATGATGTTTGCCAAAAGTGAAAAGGTACAAGGACTCCTCCAAGAATCTTGGAATGCTACCATCCGAGAAAGAACTTATTTGGCGGTAACCGAAGGTAAAATGAAAGAACCAAAAGGCACAATCGAATCCTATTTAGTTGAGAACAAAGCACTTACCGTTTATTCTACCAATAACCCTAATCTTGGGAAACACGCCGTTACGCATTATGAAACAATAAAATCTTCTGAATATAATACCCTCTTGAAAGTGAACTTAGATACTGGAAGAAAGAATCAAATCAGAGTTCACATGAAAGATTTGGGATGTCCGATAGTGGGTGATGAGAAATACGGAGCAAAAACAAATCCAATTGGGCGTTTAGGCTTGCACGCTTGGGTACTCTCATTTATACATCCGATAACAAACGAAAATATGCACTATGAAACAGCGATTCCAACTAAGTTTAAGTGGTTATTTTGATTCGGAATTATTAAGATTAAGTCGCAGAACCGTTCTTATACCGTAACTTACCCCTCCCAGAGGTTCAAAACCCTTGGGAGGGGTACTGCGACTTAGAGTTTATGATTCCGTTTTGATTTTCTAAGCAAAAACTTGTTCTAATTGTTCTTTCAACGGAAAATCTGGGGTTACTAAATTCTCTTCGGGTTTATAGATATATGGCATCGGAAATCCTCTTTCTTGGAAGGTAGTTTCTGCAATATTATTGTATCGTAACTGAATCGACCAACGGATATTTTGGGTAACATTATTCCCAGAACGATGTATCAAAAAAGCGGAAAAAATCAGCAAATCACCTTCTTCAAATTCAGTTTGAACATATTTGTCATCTTCAATTTCTTCTTGAATCCTACCTAAATAACCAGAAGTGTCCGCTTTCATTAGCCCGTCTGTATGACTTGCGGGAATAATCTGTAATGAACCTAAATCTTCACCGCAATCTACCAAAGGAAACCAAAGTACTACACTATCCAAAGACCCCTGTCCTGTCCGCCAGTCTTGATGAGCTCCTAATTTCCAATGACTCCCTCCTTTTGACAAATGACGACTGTTAAATTGCATCGCAGGACGAACGGCTATAGTTGGGAATTCATAACCCAATTCTTTCAAAAGGCTTAAAATCTTTTCGTCTGTTCCCAAACGGTGCATCGAGATGAGGTGCTGCGTTTGTTTTCCTGTATTGACAAAAGCATTAAAATCTTTCTCGAAAAACTCAAACATAGCCTGTTCAAATTCATCTTTATTATCATCAATATCAACGGTTTTACCAAGAACTCTTTTGATTTGAACGGCAAACAATTGACGAGCATCCGCATATATTTCTCTCAAAACTTCTTTGTCAAAAAAGTTTTTAATAATCAAATATCCGTCTTTATTGAATTGTATTTTTGAAATTTCCATGTTTAATGTTCTTTATTTTGAACCATCCCATTTTGCATAAGCAAAACCCGATGCTCCAAATCCGTTTCCATTATGTAACAAAAACTTGTCGCCATTATGTTCATAATAATGGGCATAATTTATCATTTCATAATCAAAATCTCCTTTATTTTCCGATTTTGCGATGCCCACTAAATCGTCTTTCCGTTCCCAAGCAATACCATCTTTCGATTCGGCATAGCCCATTCTATAACTTTGATCACGATTTGTACGATAATCAACTGTGTGGCGATACGAATAATACATTTTATAAATATCTCCATCTTTGAAGACACTCGGACGACCAACCGCATGAAGAAAATCATCAAAAGGCAGAACTACATCTCCCGTTGGAGTCCAATTGATTCCGTCTTTTGATTCAGCATATCGACAATCATAAAACGGTTCAGGATAACCATTGATGTACTCGCATTTTTGTCCTGAGATATACCACATTCTCCAAACGCCATTATCGTACATCACCGAAGGTTGAGCTGCCCAAATAGGATTATGAATCGACCTATCCATGATAGGACCTTTGAACATTTTTTTGAAAGTCAAACCGCCGTCGGAACTTACTGAAAGCCCCATCGAAAGTCTATATGAGTTGTGGGTTCGATTCCAGCCTGTGTAATACAACCAAATATCACCATTGGGCATATCCACAAACCAAGCGGGCATTGCCCCTGTTTCATCGTATTCTCCTGGTCCACCTAATGCTAAAACAGGTCTATCGTGTACATATAGAATCTTGGTAGGATCTTCATAATCAACATCAATAAATGTAGGACGAGACTGTCCCTGAGCATCTCTTGACGAAAAATAAACCCTCAAAAAATCTTTATGCTTGTAGGCAAACGGCACCTGTGCGTGCGAAAGGCTATGTGCCAATGTACCGTCTGGTTTATATACTACTCCTTTTTTAATCCACATTTCTTTCAATCAATAGTTAATAATTAAAAATTAATAGTCAGTGTTCGAGAATAATTCAATTCGTAAGAAATCAACTATTCATTATTCTCTATTCATTATCAACTATTTCTTCTCCGCTCTCGATCTCCAATTATCTTCAAAATCTTTGCCTGGGATTTGCAGATTTACGTTTACTTCTGGACTGTTGGCTGATTTATTATATCCCATTACGTAATATCCAAACCCAAAAATCCAATGCAATTCAAAATTTTCGATGTTTTTGGGTAAGTCTTGTAAAGGTACTTCATCCGCAAACATGGGATTTGCCTTCATTAAAGTCTTGTAAGTAGGCTCGTTACGTAACCATGAAGGTACACTTTCGTCACCCACCACGATTCTTGCTCCCACCTTAGCCACTCGACTAAATTCTTCAAACGCTTCTTTCCTTTCGGCAAAAGTATTGATTCCGCCAAAATGAAAAACTGCATCAAAAGTATTGTCCTCAAAAGGTAAATATGTGCCGTTGGCAATGAAATAATTGACCGTAACTCCCTCTGGGTTAAGACGTTGTTTAGCTAATTGCAACATTTTAGGCGATAAATCCGAAAGATAGGCTTCACCATTTGGGGCAATAGCTTTGATAATTAATTCAGAGTCTTTACCCGTTCCTGCACCGACTTCCAACACTTTCATCCCCGGTTTTAGGTGTAATAAATCACACATTTTCTGACGATTCGCTTGTTCATCAGAATTTAAGGATTCAAAAACCCAAGTAACGCCACGGTCATAACGCTGAAAGGCATCATCATACGCCACACGTTCTTTGCGGTCTTGCTCAAAAAGTTCTTTTGGATAGGTTAAATCCAAAATATCATCAATTTCGTAGCTGATTGGTTCATCAGAAGACGTATTATGGAGTGTTTTGCCATCTTCTGATAAGACCAATTTTGTCTTTGTTTTGGGGCAAATAAAATTACTTGTTATCATTTATAAAGCTATTTATTACCAAATAATATTGGCGGTATAATTTTTAAATTTGGAAAGGTTCATCAAAATCATCTGACATTTTGTATTTTCCTTTGGCACTCCCAAATTTTAGCGTTTTGGATTCAAGTTTTAAATTTAATTCTTCTAATAATTATTGAAATGCTTTTTCAATAGCATCTTTCCCTAATGAGTCAATCAAGTTATCATTAACGGGTATTTCGATAGTTACCATAGAAAATGAAGATTAAAAAG
The DNA here is from genome assembly GCA_043760595.1 of Cytophagales bacterium. Lineage (GTDB taxonomy): Bacteria > Bacteroidota > Bacteroidia > Cytophagales > Spirosomataceae > Arcicella. The sequence continues at coordinate 23,648 of JAYUOX010000125.1, read as the reverse complement.
TGAAAATTACAAATTAACATCTCTACTCGAAACTTTTGATTTTTCTGCTGGATTGCCTTTGTAGATACTCCATTCATCAGATTTTTTACCCGTAAAATTGGTTCCCATTGCAATCAACGTACCTTCTGCCAAAGTTACCCCGTCTCTGATTGTGGCATTTACACCAATAAAACAGTAAGGTTCAACCACACAACGCCCCGATAAAACGATGTGAGAAGTAAAATAAACGTGGTCTTTTATCACCGAATGATGTCCAATATGATTTCCTGACCATAAAACAACATCATTTCCTATCGTAACAAAGGGTTGAATGGTATTATCCTCTAAAATAAAACAATTCTCACCGATTTTATCAGTCAAAACGGTTGCCTTTGAACTTATATAAGAAATAAATTCATATCCTTTATCTTTTGCTTCCTGATAAACCTTTGCCCTGACCATGTTCATTTTACGTTCTGAAAGTGGTGCAAAAAATTTATATTCCGAAGGTGGAAAAAGTGTTGTAACTTCCTCAAAAGGTACAACTTGAATACCACAAAAAATTGGTTCTTTGATATATTCTTGATTGACTGTAAAAGCTACAATCTCATGTTCAGAATCGTTTGTAAGATAATAATGGGCTAATTCAGCCACTAACTCCGTTCCGAAAACTACTACTTTTGCCATTTGATTAAAGCCCCCCAGCCCCCGAAGGGGGAGTTTTAAAATTCACTACAACTCCCCCTTCGGGGGCTGGGGGGCTATTAACTCATAACTATTTAATAAACTTTTAATTTCCTCTTTTGAATTAAACATCAAAATATCAATCATCGAAAGCCACGGCACAAACTCATTCTTATACTGTTTATACTCGATTGGATTTGATTTGATGAAGTTCAACTCTATATTTTTTGCTTCAAAAAAATCCTTATCGTACAGTTCCAAGCCACCAATTGGATTAACATATTGTGTTGCTCTTTCTTGTAAACAAATATCTAAAATCCTTTCCTGTGCTTTTAAATGGGTATTTTTGTAGATTGAAGAACTTGAAATAATTTCAGTTTTGATAGCTAAATATTCGCATACTAACTTTAAATTATTTTCAATCACCTTAGAAATTACTTCATTATCGAGGCTAATGGTTTGTTCTATTAAAGGCAAAACATCTTGATAAAATGGGGCTTTTTTATAACATTGTTCAAGCGTTTTTAAGAATTTATTTTTCCAAGAATTATCCCAATTTACTTCGATTTCATTAATTAACTTATTCTGACTTGCTTCTTTTAATGGAATTGAAAACAGGCTTTCTTTCCCATTGTTTAAAATCCTATTTCGATTAATCCAGCCTTTATTAATAAAATTTACATCATCATATATCACAAATTTATCAACTGAATTGATTAATTGAAAATATCCGATATACGGAAAAATATAAGGTTGCATGATGCCAAGTGTCATACCTTTAATTTGATAATTGGTTAATGTGAGGATTTGAAAGTAAAAGTATAACAGGTTTCCAACCTGTTATGAAGTCCAACAAACAGGTTAGAAACCTGTTATACTTTCTGTTTGCTTGAATAATAATCTTCAAATTAAGTGGTTGAATAAAAATAATCGTGTATATTGATTATTGTTTATTCGGAGAGAAACTGCGATTATAAGAACTGAAATACCCGTAAACTTTTGCTCAACTACTTAATACATTCTCAAATCTTTGAATCAACGTAATTTTCTCAAATAATAATCTTCACCTTTTACTATTAAATTCGTCAGAGTTGTGTCTGAACCCAAACGTATATCTCCTTTTTGAGGTTTTATAACGCTTTTATCGAAGAACAGATATTCAGCTTCTTTTGGAAACGATTGAACTCCTTTTTCAAATGGATTGACGACATATAACTTTCGAGTCAATTTTTTATCTCCCCATAGTGGATATTCAAAATCATCATTAATGGTCGCCAAGGCTACATGGGCATTTTTGGGAACGATTTGATTAAAATTTTGATAAGCTGGCGTAATATCTGGTCTTGCCCAAGTTTGTAACGCAATTCTTTCGGTATTAAAAGCTGATGCTCTACCCATTGCGGCAATTGGCAGACATCTTTCGTTTAAATAAACTGCTAAAATTGCGGATAATGAACCTATTGAAACAACGATTCCTACATACACTTTCAAAAAACTAAACTTTCTTGTATTTATGTCCCATTGTGTAAAAAATAAAGATAAAAAAGGGACTGCATAAACGGCAGTACTAATCATGTAACGACCTTTCCAAGGGTCATAAGCTGCTGTAAATGCTAAGGCTAAAAAATGCAAAACAAATGCAATGGTGAGAACATAATAGGCTTTGCCTTTTTTGATGATGCCCAAAAATACCAGAATAATTAGCGGTAAAATCAGAGCAAAACCAAAAATGCCTAAATATGGATTTGCATTAAAAAACTCAAATCTTTTTTTGTAGGTAAAAGGAATAATTGTGTAATCAGTCGTTGCTTCTAATTTTAAGTTACTTTTTCTTTCCAGTGCAATAATTGGCTTTTTTATTACATCATTCAACACTTCTCCTGCATCCCAATTCCTTAATCCATCCAAGTTCACCATATCAATTGTATAACGTATGACATTTCTTGAACCTTGTTTTAATAAATTTTCCTTTGAACCTGCCCTTTCAATGGATTGATGCTTTAGAGCGGTTGGAGGACCAATGGGATTTCTGTAAACTTTCAGATTCGTAAGATAACCTGTTGGTAAGGCAAACAAGCAAATACCAATTACTAATCCCCAAAAAAGATGTTTGAAACGAGCCAATATCAACCAAAATATGGTTGAATTGTCTATTATTTTTTCTAATTGTTTCTGCGGATTAAAAGTCGGTTTCTTTAAATCAATAACCCTACGCCAGTTTTCTTCATAAAATACTGTGTATATAATAATAAAAAATAAAGGAGGTAGAGAAAATACAAAAGTTATCTTATGCCCCAATGCTATCCCAAATGTTATTCCTGCTAAGTATAAATACCTTCTCCAAAGTTTTTCACGATAAGTAAAAAGGAAATACACCAAACAGGTCAAGTAGGAAGCTAAAACTATGTCTGTTTCGGTGGTGATAGATTGCATCAAAACGTTTGGCAAAAGCCACATCACTAAGGCACAAAATACTCCTGCCGAAAAGTTATCGCTAAGATTACGGGCAATCCCAAAGGCACCAAATCCTGTGATTAAATAAGCCGAATGATGAATGGCTTTGAACCAATTTTCACCCTTGCCTGACATCAAATAATTGTAAATCTGAATAGTACAAATGCTTTTTGGGTAGGTATCAATGTTCCAATTTGTACCGCCAAAATGTGCCATTGTTCCATGTTGAAGATAATATAACAGGCGATTTAGATGCCCTGTCATGCTATCCCACTCGTTTGGCGGTGTGTAGATTATCAATAAAAGATTGGTTATTTCAACTATCCCAAAGGTTAGGAACAAACCCCCAAATACAAATTTCAAGAAATAAGAAAGCCCACCAAACCAATTCCAGACCAATTGAATACGACTACCAATAATTTCAAAGAAAGTAAAGTTTTCTCGTCTATCTCGGGCAAAAAACTTAGCAAAAAAAATATAAAAAAGGAATGCAGGAATAAATACGCCCCAAGCCCAAAACCTTCTATCATTAATTTTGTGGACTTCTGACAGTACAAATCCTGTCGAAATTACACTTCCACAAAAGACAACGTAAGCGGTAATTATAATATCAATTAACGATTTTCTGCACACACGAGCTGCCACACGAATCACAAATCCGATAAAAATTAGAAATAATATGGGATAAAAAAACACCATTTTTAAATATAGCTATTTATAATTTCGGCAATTCTTTTGACATCCTCATGGGCTAAATCAAAATAAAGTGGAAGTGCCAACGCCCTAACTGCGTAATCGTCAGAGATTGGGCAATCACTTTCATCAGTTACAAATTTCAATGAACTTAAAGAAGGATAGAAATATCTTCTTGGAATAATTTGATGAGATTCTAATGCTGCTCTGACTTTTAATAAGGTTACCTCAGAATCAAAAAAGATTGGATAATATGCGTAATTATGCTCTGTTGGCAATATTACAACTGGTTTTATCAATTTATCCCAATTCAAGATACTATCATACAAATCAAATATCTGACGACGAGCTTCTATTATTTCTGGGACTTTTGGTAAAACGCACAATCCCATTGCTGCATGAAATTCCGAGTTTTTCCCATTAATTCCCAAAGTTAAATAGTTGTCGCCCATATGCCCAAAACTACGATAACGGTCAATTAAATAAGCATAATCATCATTATCAGTAAAAATTGCACCACCCTCTGTTGAATGAAATACTTTTGTGGAATGAAAACTACAAGTGCTAATATCTCCGTAATTAAAAATCGAAGTTCCATTTACTTTCACACCAAAACAATGTGCTGCATCATAGATTAGTTTCAAATTATATTTTTGAGCAATTAGTGCCAATTTATCTACCTCACATGGATTTCCGTAAACGTGCGTAGCCAAAATTGCCTGGGTGTTTTCCGTGATTTTCTCTTCCACTTTCTGTGAATTAATGCAAAAGTCAGATGTTAAAATATCAGCAAAAACGGGCTTACAATTTTCCCAAAGAAGAGAGTGGGTAGTGGCACAATAGGAAAATGGAGTGGTTATTACTTCTTTTTTTATGCCCAAAACCTTTAGGGCAATTTGAATAGCAATTGTTCCATTGCTTACGAATAAACAATGTTTTACACCCAAAAAATCTTTTAGTTTTTGCTCTAATTCACGAACTAAAGGTCCATTATTAGTCAATTGATTACTCTTAAAGATACGTTCAACGTATGCTTGATACTCTTCAATTGGAGGTAAGTATGTTTTTGTAACGTTTATCATTTTAATACTCAATCGTTGAGGTTTAAATTGTTGAATTGTAGATTTATGTTCAGTTATTTTTCCAACAATTCAATAAATCAAACTTCAACAGTTAACATTTTCAAGTTCCAGTTGGGTGATTGGGAAATCAATTTTTGGTCTCACATAGCCAGGCCACTTTCCGTACCATGAAGTACCTTCTCGATAGTCTTCGATTTCAAAAATAAGTGCTTCTTCGAAGTTAAAAATGGCTGACGATGTGTCTTTTACAACCATAAATGAGATTGAATAAGAACCATCATTCAAATAGTTATCGGGTATTTCACATTCAGCCGTAACAATTCCTTTCTCAAATAATTTTGAGGCAGTCCCAATATTGAAAATACACTCACCCGTCAAAGAATTTAAGTGGAGGCTCAAATTTAGATTTGCTCCTTCCATCATATTCCAGAACTCAATTTGTATTTTGAATTTAGTTCTTACGTCAATGTGTTTTTGTCCGTCCAAAAACTGTGGAACTAACTTTATACTCTTCAAACGTACTTTATCATTTCCTGGGGCTTCTTCGGGAGTAAGCCACCAAGATTCTAAGGCAGTTTTTTGAACATGACTTAAATAGGTTGCTAAAACTTGACTTGTTTCGCCCATTTCAATCAATTGCCCTTTTTTCATAAACATACCTTTGTTACAAAGACCTTGAACGGCGGTAAGATTATGACTCACAAAAAGAATTGTTCTTCCAGAAGTCGAAGCGTCTTTCATTTTACCGAGACATTTTCTTTGAAAATCAGCATCACCAACCGCTAAAACCTCATCGACAATCAAGATTTCAGGTTCAAGATGAGCTGAAATGGCAAATCCGAGACGAACGTACATCCCCGAGGAATAGCGTTTTACGGGTGTATCTAAAAATTGTTCCACACCAGCAAAATCTACGATGGCATCAAACTGATCTTTAATGTCTTGACGTTTCATGCCAAGAATAGCACCATTCAAAAAGATATTTTCACGACCTGACAATTCAGGATGAAAACCAGTTCCGACTTCTAAGAGACTTGCAACTCGACCTTTGATATTGATTCGTCCGTGCGTGGGTTCAGTAATACGACTTAAAACTTTCAATAAAGTAGATTTTCCAGCTCCATTCGAGCCAATAATTCCAACTCTGTCTCCTTGTTCAATTTTAAAACTAACATCTTTCAATGCCCAAAAGTCTTCATGGCTTACTTCTTCGCTATTTTTCTTTGTAAATATATTTTTTACGTTATCAGTAATTATTTCACGAAGGGTGTTTGCCTTCACATTACCCTTGATGTGGTCAATTATATATTTTTTACTAATATTTTCTGCTTCGATTACTGTCATTTTGCAATGGAATGAATGTTCTGGTTTTTTACAACTCAGTTAATTTTTCAAATTAGATGTAATCCACAAAGGAATTTTCATTTTTTCTGAAGAATATTACTGATAATGTGGTAGTGATTATAATAAAAACAATCGAAGGAATGATTGTATTCAACTCAAAATATTGGTAATTGGGGATTAAACACCATCTAAATCCCTCAATTATTCCTGATAAGGGATTGAGCCACTGATAGATTGGATACCAAGACAATTGCTGTAATGTAGCAATTGGGTATGCGATTGGACATACAAAAAAGCCATACTGAACAATTAACGGGGCAATTTGTTGAAAATCTCTGTACTTAACGTTCAATGATGCGAAAATTAAGCCTAAACTAAATGAGGCAAAAAAAGATAACATCAAGAAAAAAGGAACAAAAATAATGTTTATATTGGGGGTAAATCCCATATAAACTAAAAATGGTACCATGATACAAAATCCTACTAAAAAATCTACTAATGGGACTGCCACAGCACTCAAAGGCATCAATAATCTTGGAAAATAGACCTTTGAAACCAAATTGGCATTTCCAGTAATACTGTTACTCACTTGTTGAAAAGACATGGCAAAGAAATTCCAAAAAATAACCCCCGTAAAAATAATAACTTGTAGTGGGATTTCTGATTTATTTTCAATTCGTGCAACTTTGCCAAATGCAAAAACGAACGCCAAAACGGTAAGAATTGGGCGAAAAACTGCCCATGCAACTCCTACAAATGTTTGTTTGTACTTTACGGTGATGTCTCTTAAAGCTAAAATAAAAAGTAATTCTTTAAATCGCCAAAGGTCTTGCCAATAATACTTTTCTGACCTTCCTGCTTCGATAACTGTTTCTTGCATAAAATTGATTTAACTTATTTACTAATTTCTTTTAAGGTCTGTTTGAATGTAGCGTACAAAATTGCCAATACAAAACCAAGCATACCACCTATGATTAGCCCTTTTTTAGTAGGGTCTGGCTCTGGACTAATAGGTAATTCAACATCATCAATTTTGGTAAAAAGTGGCGTTTCCTTAGCCATTGACAGGTTAATATTGTCTAAATTTCTTACTGCTTCAAAATACAGTCCTTGTAATTGCCCTGTATTGGTTTGTAGCCTTTGCTGTTGGACTAAACCTTCTTGCATAATAATTTGCTGATTTTGGTCGGCATATCTAGCAGCGGCATTTTGATTACTGTACAAAGCTCTCTTTAATGAATCAACCCGTTGTACGATTAATTCTCTTACTTCACGGGTTTTCTGTGTTTTGGTTTCTTTGTAAAAATCAGTAACAATTTTCAAATATAATTTTGACCAAGTATATGAAAGTGTATCATTGCGTGTAGTTACTGCCAAGGTCAAAAAAGATGCTTTTTTACTTTCGGCAGAAACCATTGTTACTGGCATCAAAAATGCTTGGATTATACGAATTGTACTTCTTTCTGCCTGAGTAGTTGAATCGTATTTATCATGAACAAATTTAAAATTTTGAATATAATCATTATCCTTTTGTTCTATTTCTAATATACCACTTTTTTTAAGATAGTAATTGGCAAAAATCTCGCTTTTACCATCAATGTTTACTCTTGTCAATAAAGCTCTATTATACAAATTCTTGGTTTTGAGAAGTTCTATAAAGTTTTCACCACTAAATAAATTACCGCCAGTCGTGCTTCCTGGGCTAAAACCGAATGCACTCGCTAAATCCGAAAGTCCCCCACCCATACTGCTACTACTTGCTCCATTGTCCATATTGAATACAATTTTAGCAATATAAATCTTAGGCTCTTTTAATAGTTTTTCTAAGACATAGCCTAAGCCTGTACCCAAAATAGAGGCAAAAATGAGTAATTTCCAGTTTTTAAAAACTATATCTTTGAAATAAACCAATTTAATGACAATGTCCTTAAATGAAAATTGGTCTTCTGGTAATGAATTATTTTGAATATCTGACATTACTAAATGAAATTTAAAAACCTTTTTTATCTTTTAAAAATTGCAACTAATGCAATTGCACTTGTAAGAATCCCTGTAACTGCGGTAATAGTTGCTTGCAATCTCGCCGCTGATTCGATTTTAACATTAACTTTTGGTACAATTATTTCAGAACCTGGTTCTACTTTTGGATAAACATTAAATAAACCTAAAACTTTGCGTGTTCTATCCACAGAACCATTTGCATACACTATATATGAGCGTTTACGAGCTGATAGTTCTGTAAATCCTCCTGATTCTGAGATATAATGTTTGAAGTTCATGCTTTCTAAATACCTTGTGGAAGTTGGATATAAAACCTCTCCTTGCATACGAACTGTTTGAGGCTCTTTGGGGATTCTAATAATATCTCCATCCTGTAAAAGCATATTGGCTACACTTTCGGGGTTGTCTAAGGCTTTTACTAAATCTATTCCTATTGACTCCTCGGTTTCTTCTTTGACTTCTTCAACCTTTACCGAAACCCCTACATTATCATCACTAATATCGCTAAACTGTTTTCTTTTTCTATCTGCCTCTTGTTTACTAATTTTGAATTTACGAATCAAGGTCGCTCCTCTTGGATATGCCTGTGAATTTAATCCTCCTACTCTTTTGATTATTTCTGAAATTTTTTCGTCTTTTCTTTCCAGTGCATAAACCCCTGGAAAAACCACCTGACCTTCAATTGACACAAATTGTTGCTTTTCATAATTAGGTGATGACCTTACGAACACTTCATCAAAAGGTTCAAGAATAAACTTTGAAGCTGTTTCGTCGATGTATAAATTATTGTTAATCGAAAAATTGAATTTCTCTCCAATCGTGGAGGTAATTTGACTTGGATCATCTTTCCCAATATTTTTCTTTCTCCTAATCACTTCTATCCTTCCTGTTGCGGCAGACTCTTTTAAACCTCCCGCTTTTTGAATCAAATCCTCAACGGTCATATTCTTAACGAATGGGAATGAACCGATTGGCGTGTCTGTAACCGAAGCCTTTTCAGGTGTTTCTGAAACCCCTGTCGTTCCCGTTGTTGTTGCAGGAGCAATGGGAGCAGATGCTTTAAGATTAATTTCACCTTGGATTCTTACCGTGTAATTTTCCATCAAATCTAAGCCTGAATAAACCGTTACTACATCTTCTCTACGTAATACAATATCGGTGGTTTTTCCAGAAGTAATATCATTGTAATTGACAGATATATTTTCCTTCGTCAAATCTTCCTTTAATCTAACAATGGCTATTCTACCCAAAAAGGCATCTTGTTTAAATCCTTCGGCTCTTTTGATGAGCTTTGTTAAGGTAGGATTATCACTTACTGAATACCTACCTGCTCTAAAAACTGCTCCTTCCAAAGAAACCGCATTCTCTATTCTATCTGTTAGGATTTGTTCCACTGTGATAACATCGCCAGACTTTGGATAAAACGAGGAGAGTAAATCATTACTCAAATCAATCAATTTTACTTCTTTATCCGTAAATCTTCTTACTTTCAAAACTTGTCGGTAAGCATCTGGCAAAAAACCATTTCCATATTCTGATATAATTCTTTCTAAGTTTTCGTTGGGTAAATTTTCAAAAATGGCAGGTTTCTTAATTTGCCCAATCACTTCAATTCTCGACTTGTATGAACCCACCTGAATTAAATCTTGATCCTGTAAAGAAACATTTTGCCTGAGATTTCCTGTGGTCAATAAATCGTATAAATCAACTTGGGCGATTAATTTCTTATCACGAATTACTTTAATTTCACGAAAAGTACCGTTTTCATTCGGTCCACCTGAAAGATAAAGTGCATTCATTACTCTTGCCAATGACGACATCGAGTAGGTGCCAGGAGCTACTACTTCACCCAAAATCGTAACCTTAATTGTTCTGATACTTCCTAATGAAACCGTTGCGGTGGTATTTGAAACCGCACCGTTGTATGATTTGAGTCCAACATATATTTTAGACAATCTATCAACAATTCTTTTCTTGGCTTCTTCAATCGTAATTCCACTCACAAAGATATTCCCAACCTTGGGTACTTTAATGTATCCTTCGGGAGTAACCGACAAATTGTAGTGTTCCTCAGAAAATCCATTAATATCAATAAGAAGTTCATCATCTGTACCCAACACATAGTTTTTGGGAGTCGGTATCTTTAGGGATGTTTCAAAAGAAATATTTGAATTATTAAAAATATTGAATCCGTAGAGTTTTTTTCTCAAGGCAATAATTCCAGAATCTGGACTTGAAACAACAGAGGTAGCAACTCTTGCGGATTTGATTGAATCGCTAATAGATTTATCTTTACCCGACTCTGTAATCTTTCGAGGAGTGTTGGTAGCAGTAGAAGAAGACCCAGCGGTTTTTGGAACTTGATTTGGAATGGAAATACCAGGAAAAGAACCCAGAGGAAAACCTTGTGCATTACTTCTATTTACTTGAAAAATAGAAGCAGATAGGAAAAGAAATAACAGTAAATTTGTTTGAGGTGTAAAAAAAGAAAAACTGTTTATCTTTTTACCAAAACGGGTTGCTAAATTATTTTTAAACATATTCACGTTTAGCCTTTGGGGTTAATTAAGGGTTTTTGTTTCAAAGTATGGATTGGAGAAATAAGCTCTAATTCTTATTTTAATGCAAAGTAAATCAACTTTTACTTAATTCACACGACCATTTGATAGATTAATTACTACGAGGACAATTTAATCTTGTTAATATTATAAAATCTTAATGTTTTTTGTAGTTTTGTTCTTTAGGAATGAGAGTTGTGTAACTTACTGATTTATAAATCAATCTTTTGGACTACTTCTTGGTTTAAAAAAACTAACGTATCGACACTATATGTCATTTTTCACCTCGAACTATCTCAAAATATTAATGTCTAAATTCAATACCGCATCGGCGGTCCGACTCATTTAATTCTCGTTCTTTAATGACGGTAGAAACTAATTTTGGGTTGCATCATTTTTAAATTTGTTTTATCTTCAATTATTGATTTCTTACGATACCATATAAACTCCTTTCTTTGCGTATGTCCACGATACCCGAAAATATAAATGTAAAATATACCGAAGACAACATTCGGTCTCTTGATTGGAAAGAACATATCCGCCTCCGCCCAGGTATGTACATCGGTAAATTAGGCGATGGTTCGTCTGCCGATGACGGAATCTATGTTTTAGTGAAAGAAATCATGGATAACTCCATCGACGAACACATGATGGGCAATGGCAAGACCATTGAAATCAAAATCTCAGACCATCGAGTTGAGGTTCGTGATTATGGGCGAGGAATTCCTCTGGGGAAGGTTATAGACTGTGTCTCTAAAATAAATACAGGTGGTAAATATGACTCAGGGGCTTTCCAAAAGTCGGTTGGTTTGAACGGAGTTGGTACGAAGGCTACTAACGCCTTGGCTTCTTATTTTAAAGTACAATCGTACCGTGATGGAAAAACCAAGTGGGCGGAGTTCAAACAAGGTGAATTGATGAGTGAGTCTCCTGATGGAGCAGAATCCAATGCTCGAAATGGAACTCACGTAGTCTTTGAACCCGATAACTCCATCTTCAAAAACTACCACTACATTCCTCAGTTTTTGGAGTATCTAATCTGGAATTATGCTTATCTAAACGCTGGATTGACCATAAATTTCAATGGACAAAAATTCTATTCACAGAATGGATTATTTGATTTATTAAGTAAGTATTCCGCAGAAGATGAACGCCGTTATCCAATTATTCATCTCAAAGGAAATGATATTGAAATGGCTATTACTCACGGTAATCAATATGGTGAAGAGTATTATTCGTTTGTGAATGGTCAAAATACCACGCAAGGAGGTACTCATCTACAAGCCTTTCGTGAAGCACTTGTACGAACTGTGCGTGAATTTTACAAAAAAGATTATGCTCCCGAGGATGTCCGTGCGAGCATTGTAGGGGCAATAGCGGTACGTGTACAAGAACCCGTTTTTGAGTCGCAGACCAAGACAAAGTTAGGATCAAGTACTGTTTCGCCCGACCCAAATTCTCAGTCTGTCCGTACTTTTATAGGAGATTTTGTCAAAGTAAACCTTGATAACTTTCTTCATAAAAATCCTTCAACTGCGGAGGCTATCAAAAAACGTATTGAACAGTCGGAACGTGAACGAAAGGATATGGCAGGCATTAAAAAACTCGCCAATGATAGAGCCAAAAAAGCCAATCTTCACAATAAAAAATTGCGTGATTGCAGAGTACATTTGGCTGATGAAAAATCCGAGGACAGATATGAAACAATGTTATTTATCACTGAGGGGGATTCGGCGAGTGGTTCAATCACAAAATCACGGAATGTTCAGACTCAGGCAGTTTTTAGTTTGAGAGGTAAACCCCTCAATTGCTTTGGTTTAACTAAAAAAATTGTTTATGAAAACGAAGAATTCAACCTTCTTCAACACGCTCTGAATATTGAGGAAGGCATGGAAGGCTTACGTTACAATAAAATAATTATTGCCACCGATGCCGATGTGGACGGGATGCACATTCGTTTGTTGATGATGACGTTTTTCTTGCAATTTTTCCCAGACTTGGTCAGAAATGGGCATTTATATATTTTGGAAACGCCATTATTTAGGGTCAGAAATAAAAAAGAAACTATTTATTGTTACACAGACGAAGAGCGTCAAAATGCTATTATAAAATTAAGTCCCAAGCCTGAAATAACCCGTTTTAAGGGTCTCGGGGAGATTTCACCAGAAGAATTTGGAAAATTTATCAATGATGATATTCGTCTCGAACCCGTCATTTTGACCAAAGACACAACTATTCCCAAAATTCTGACTTATTTTATGGGTAAAAATACGCCTGACCGTCAGAAATTTATTATTGAAAATCTCATTGTTGAAAAAGACCCCGCTGAATTAGCAGCGTAAGTTTCAATGAACAATGAACAATTAACAATAAACAATTATCAAAAAACTTTATGATAGTTGTTGTTACACTTTGACTTTATATCAGTTTCCAATTAAGAGATTAAAAATTGGAGGTATAATCATTCAGTCAGAAGCAAACTGTTAATTGGTAACTGTTAATTATTAATTGACATCCATGTCTCTCGAAGAATTAAGAAATCAAATAGATTCACTCGACAACCAAATGCTTGACATTTTGAACAAGCGTATGGAGGTTGTCAAACACGTTGGTGAACTAAAAAAGAGTACTCAAACCGTTATTTATCGACCTGAAAGAGAGAAACAAATCGTTGATAGATTGACCTCAATGAGTGATGGGCTCTTGAATCGTGCTGCCATTGAAGCCATTTATTTAGAAATATTTGCTGTTTCCAGAAACCTTGAACTACCCGAAAGAATCGCTTATTTAGGTCCAGAAGGCAGTTTTACGCATCAAGCCGCCGAGAGTAGGTTTGGAGCAATGAGTGATTACTTGGCACTTCCTAATATTCGTTCAGTTTTTGAAAGTATTGATACGGGACGTGCAAGGTTTGGCGTGGTACCGATTGAAAATAACCTGGAAGGAATCGTAAAAGAAACCATAGATTTATTGAATGAAACTGACCTCAAAATCGTAGCTGAGGTGGCTATTTCGGTATATTTTACTTTTGCAACTAAGGCTGAAAAATTATCAGACATCAAGCAAATTTATTCAAAGGACATTGCATTCGGACAATGTGAGAAGTTCTTGAATGACTATTTTGGGGGAAAAGAAGATGATTTTTTTGTCCACGTAGATTCTACTTCAAAAGCGGCAAAACTGGCAGGTCAAGAGACCGATTCAGCGGCTATTTGTTCGCATATTGCTGCCAAGTTATTTGATGTACCCATTCTGTTCGATAACATTCAAGATTCAGCTCAAAATCGTACTCGTTTTTTTATTATTGGAAAAGATTTTGTCAATCAAAAAAGTGATAACGACAAGACCACAATCATAGCCAAATTGCCCGAAGATGGCAAGCCAGGGACACTCGTGAGATTCTTACAAGAGTTTGAAAATCAAGGCATTAACTTGTTGAAAATTGAAAGCCGCCCCGTCAAGGAGGGAGAACAATTTAACTTTTGGTTCTTGATGGAATTTGATGGTTATTTCTTGGATGAAAGTGTACAAAAAATTATGTCAAAACATACTTCTGAGATTAAGTGGTTGGGCAGTTACGTAAAGACAGTTTAGGAAATGTTAATCCCAATTCCCAAACAAGTCTCCCTATCCTTGGCAATCTGCCCTTTCAGTTCCTCTAACCCATTGAATTTCTGTTCATTACGAATTTTTTGGATAAATTCTACGGTAAGATTTTCTCCATAAATTTCTTTGTCAAAATCAAAAATATTGACTTCAATTGTTTGGAAAGTTCCATCAACGGTTGGGCGATTTCCGATATTTAGCATACCTCCAAACTGTTCATTTTGGTAATAAACTTTTACGGCATAAACACCTTGCGAAGGAATTAATTTTGCTATTTCACGTACTTGAATATTGGCAGTCGGGAAGCCAATGGTACGTCCCAATTGTTTCCCTTTTACAACTACACCTGAAAGCGAGTAATTTCGTCCCAAAAAATGATCCGCTGATGGAACATCCCCCTCCTGCAAAGCCTTTCTGATTTTTGAAGAGCTAACACCCACATTTTCAATGTCTTGCCTTGAAATTTCCTCAATCTCAAAACCATAAACTTGTTGGTTTGCTTTCAAATACTCAAACCCTCCTTCACGGTTTTTACCAAAACGATGGTCGTAACCAATTACCAAAGTTTTGGTACCGATGGTTTGGATAAGTATTTTTTGAATAAAATCTTCGGAAGAAAGTTCTGAAAACTCTCTCGTAAAAGGGATGATGAGTAGGTGATTTACGCCCGCAAATTCCAACAGCTCTATCTTTTCGTCAAGCGTAGAAAGTAGCTTAACTATCTGATTATCAGGAGAAATTACACTTCTGGGATGTGGATAAAAAGTAATTACTACGCTTTCGCCATGCGTTTGAGCTGCTATCTCATTGAGTCGGTTGAGAATTTTTCGATGTCCCAAATGTACACCGTCAAAAGTTCCACTGGTTACGACTGCATTTTCTATTTTCTGAAATTCTTGTATTCCGTAATAAACGTTCATTTTTTTCTTAAATACTGTAGCTCGAAGTGGCACTTCGAGAATCTGATTCAAATAATTTGTCCATTCTCGAAGTGCCACTTCGAGCTACAGTAACTAATCTTGCCTTGAAGCTATAAACTGCTCTATTGTCAAGGCATCTTTTACATTAAATTCACCAATTCGTTCTCTTCGTAAGGAACTCATGTATGCACCTGAACCGCAAGCTGTTCCAAAATCACGCACTAAACTTCTGATATAAGTCCCCTTTGAACAGATGATAGAAAAACGAAGTTCTGGAAAATTGCTCAAATCAACTTCAAACTTCTTGATTTCTACTTCTCTTGATTTTATGACAATATCAGTGTCTTTTACCCCTTTTCGAGCTAACTCGTACAATCTTTTTCCATTTACTTGAATGGCTGAGTAAATCGGTGGAATTTGCAAAATATTGCCTCTGAGCGTATTTAACGTATTTTCAATGACATCTTTTGTGATATGTTCTATCGGAAATTCAGCATCAAATTCTGTTTCTAAATCAACCGAGGGGGTAGTTTTTCCGAGGACTAATGTTCCAGAATACTCCTTTTCTTGGGCTTGATATTGGTCAATTTGTTTAGTCATTTTTCCAGTACACAATATCAGCAAACCCGTTGCGAGTGGGTCGAGTGTGCCTGCATGACCAATTTTTTTGAATTTACCCGCAAATTTGAGCTTTTTTGTTACATCAAAAGATGTCCAAGTGAGGGGTTTGTCAATCAATATGACTTCGCCTGGGTCTGGTGGTGATAGTTGATTTGGATCCATAATGAGTGGCTTTCGGCTGTTGGCTGTCAGCTATCGGCAGAAAATTGAAGTGTTTTGAATTTATTTTACACGATGCTCATTTTTGTACCTGTCATCAACAAAACAATGATGATTAAACCTACCACAATTCTATAAATACCAAAGACTTTAAAACCGTATTTTGTTAAAAAATCAATAAAAAATTTAATGGCTAACATCGCTACGACGAATGCCACGACATTTCCAATGGCTAATAATTTGATTTGTTCTGAGTTCAAGGTTTCGCCAGTTTTATAAAAATCATATAATTTTTTGGCTGTCGCCGCAAACATGGTTGGAACTGCCAAAAAGAATGAAAACTCAGCCGCTGCCTTGCGACTAACACCTTGGGTCATACCGCCTACGATACTTGCCCCTGAGCGAGAAACTCCAGGAATCATGGCTATACATTGAAAAAAACCAATTTTTAAGGCTGTCAAATAAGGAATATCGTCTGAGTTATCAATGGTATTATTGTTGGCAAACCACTTATCCACAAAAAGTAAAATTACCCCTCCTACTACCAACGAGATGGCTACGCCCATCGGATTTTCTAATAATTCGTCAATTTTATCACTCAATAAAAGACCAAAAATTACGGCTGGAATGAAGGCTACTAACAATTTGAAATAAAAATCCAAAGACTTGAAAAAACGTTTGAAATACAATACAATTACTGACAAAATTGCACCTAATTGAATGGCTACCGTAAAAAGTTTTACAAAAGAATCGGAAGCAATACCTGCAAACGATGAAAACAGAATCATGTGTCCTGTCGAAGAAATAGGTAAAAATTCAGTGATTCCTTCGATGATGGCAAGTAAAATGGCTTGAATGAGGGTCATTTTGATTGATTGGTTATATTTTTAACAAAATTAGCCACAATTAAAATAAATAACGGCTACGCAAGGTGTATTTATAAACAGAATTATAAAGATTAAGTCGCAAAACCGTTTTTACACCTTGACTTATCCCTCCCAAGGGTTCAAAACCCTTGGGAGGGATACACTCCGACTTAAAGTCTGTAGTTCTGTTTATGAAACATTTTTTCACGATTTTTTCAATATTACAGCCTCCTGTGCCAAATAATATCGATACAAAAAATCATACATCACCAACTCGTGAGTTCGCTGATTATCCGCAATCGTGCGATTAACAGTCATGTGTATCGTGTCCGAAAGATATTTATTTAACTCCATTCCAGATTTGTGAGGCTTTATCTGTTCGATAATTGCTTTTATGTTGTTGCTTTTGTTCGTAATTGCCTCAAAAAGAGGAGCGTACTCGTGAGTATGGATTGATTCCTTATTCAAAATGCGTTCAATAATTGGTCGATTATCTCTAAATTTTTGGTCTATTTGAAGCTTCAATGCCTTATCCCTATTAAATTCTTGGGCGAAACTGGTCTTCATATTTTCCATCAAATTCTTTTTTTCTGAAAGCGTTAATCCAAAATCAGTTAGGTAATTATCAATCATTTTCAGTCCCCATTGCCAGCGGATTGGCTCCCGTTCATCGCCCCAAGTTTGGTCGAGCATTTGGAGAACAGCAACACTATCTTCACAGAATAAAGTCTCGGTCAATTCCATGACCTCTGCTCCATATCTTTCTATTTCACGTTGGTAAGTTTCTGCCTGAATTTTCCATATAAGACCCTCATTTTCAAGGTGTTGTATTGATTCTTTTATCAGCAAAAATACCCTCCCTATGTTATTCAAATCTTGGAAATGTACCCTAAATCGTAGATGTTTTTCGGGGTCAGCATATCGAATAAAAAACCATTTATCAATGAGATTTTCTCCCAATAATTGCTCAATAAGCGGCTTAATTGCTTGGGTCAGAATGGTATCTGCAATCTTTGCACCAGTGTATATTTTAAAATAAAGCCATTCTGACCCTATCGAGAAATTTCTCTGAATTTTGACTACATTATTTGCCGAGCTAACACCTTGATAAACAGTGTCTTTATTAATCCACGAAGCTATAAATTGATTGGTATAACCTTGTCCAGCAGCATTTTTTACGGGGCTATTTTCAGGATTGTAAAATAACTCTTTAATCTCGATTTTGTCTCGATTCTTGATAGCATCTACAAAAATTTGTACGCTTAGTAGATTTTGTGTGTTTACCAATAATTCATTGTCAAAATCAGCCAAAACAAAACGATCAGGAATTTTCCATTGACAACAAAATTTTTCAATTTCTATTAGCAAACCATCTGATTTACAAGTGATTAACGCTAAAAAATGTTCTTTTTTGAATCGCCAAAAAGCCAATGAAAGAATAGCATTTTTATAAATAAGTCTGGGGGAAAATACGGCTTGTGGTGCAATCGTAGCCCAACCTAAGTCAAAATTTCGTTGAATACTTTGGAACTGCAAATCGCAAAGGAAATTGTAAAGCGGCAAAGAGTTTTGGGCATAATTATGGGCATTGCTCAGTCTTGGAATAACCTCTTTATTCAATCGTTTTGAGCGAAGAATGACTTTATCCTGTTGCAAATCAACCGATACCATCAAATCATCCAACGGAATAATGAACTCTTTGGATAAAGAAGATTTGGCTAAATACGGAATTTCATAGCTTCTAAAAGGAGGATGTAATAAAATATTCCCTATCCGATTTTCAGGTAGATGGACAATTTCTGCAAAAATTACATCAGGATTTTGAGCTTGTTCTTGATGAGCAATATTTTGTATTATTTCAAGAACAGCTTTATCAGCATGGGCAAATCTCCCTAATAAATTCACCGCACTCGAACCACTAATACCTTCTATATAAATTGGCAAATTTATATCACCAGTCAGCCTAAACATGACTGAACTCGAAGGGGCAGTTGGTGGATATTGTGCAACAAATTTTGGTAATTCTTTTTCGTCTAATACCACTACATAATCATTATTTTTGACACTTGTAGCCCAAAGGTTGAATAAGTATTGTTGAAAAGAATTTTGGAATATTTTGATAATATCTTCTTTCTTTTCAGGCAAATTCAAACCATCGGTAATGGGTGTATTATTACTGTTTCCTGATTCTCCATATCCTACACCAGTCTCCGTATCTAAGGCTTTCAAAACAGGTAATTCTTGGGTTTCGTAACGCTCAAAATATCGTTTTTTAAATTCCGTAAGTTTCTGATTTACAATCGGTTCTGCTATTTTTTTTGATATTTCAAAAACCTCTTCTAAAATATTTTGGTGTACTAAATTTAAAGTACTTTTATTTAGTAATCGTACTAAATCTGTTTGAAATATTTTTCCTTCTTCAAAAGGAACATCAAAAGAATTTATGGTCTGAATGATGTTTTGATAGGCAAAAACCTCATTAGTATTATTACTATCAATATTAGATAGCTGATTATTAACATGGTCTAACAACTTTGCCAAATCTCCCTCTGGTGATAGTATTTTTCTAATTTGTTGGGTAAACTCCTCCCCTGTTATAGCGGGTTCTAATTCGTTTACTAAAAGCTGAGTATCAATGAGTTGTTCTATGAATCCTGTGGCATCTTCCTCCGAAACATCATCATCCAACAAATGCGGAACAACCTCTGCAATCGTTGCCCCTGACTTGGTCAAATCAAGTACTAATTGTATATATTCTGACCAAATAATAGCACTAATTTGATGATTTCGCTTACCCTCAATATACTTATATTCTACGTACCGTATCTCCTCTCCTATTTGATAAATACTCGAATTGGGGTAATATTTTAGTAAAGATTTTATCTCTGGAATTTCCGATAATCGCTGTGCCAATGCTCCTGCATAGTGCATATCTAAACGGGTATTCCGTGCGATGTCATCAGCAATTTCAAGTTTTGTTTCATCTCCCCATTCTGCTACACCCACGCCTGCAAACAGCCCAAAAGGAGTACATCGACTACACATACGGCTGTAATACTTGCCTAATGAAAATTGTATTTTTTTAATTTTTTTGGCATCAGTCAATGTCCCATCTTTCCAAAGTGTTGCTTCCTGAAAAAGTACAGGTGAAGCCAGATAAACAGCCTCTGCAAAAATAGGATTATCAAGAAGTTGCAATAAAAATTCTTCGGAAATTTCGTAAGAGAATGGTAATGATGGAGTCCTGATAATGAGGTTTTTATGAAACATTTTGTATTGAAAATTTTTGGGTTTAGGTTAATAATTCTACTTTTTGACTTTGCCTTATTTAGTAAACTTCTTTCAAAAAATCCAAAACTGCATTAGTAAAAGCATGGTTGGAGTCCCCAGCAACCATGTGTCCTGCATCCGATACGTTCACACTACGTACATGAGGGACTTCATCCAAAAATTCTGCCATTACTTTTTCAGAAACAACGTCCGACATTCCACCACGAACTATTAGCGTGGGGACTTTCAAGTTTTTGGCGGCTTTATACATCCTGTCTTCATTTTTGGTTTGTTGGTCGGGTGTAATACTTTTCCAAAGCTCTAACATCTTCATGTCCCAATGCCAATAATACCGCCCGTCTGCTCTCAAACGAAGGTTTTTCTCTAATCTTGAATGATTTTTCGGTTTGGTTCTGTTGGGTAAATAAGCTGAAACCGATTCGGCAGCTTCATCAATGGAAGCAAAACCATGCTTGTTAGACGACATAAAAGCAAAGATTCTTTCAATGCCTTTTTGTTCAGTTTTAGGAGCAATATCCACTAAAATAACAGCCGAAGATATAGATTTTTCAGATTCTCCTTCAGCAATTAAAGAGGTCAAACCGCCCATCGAGGCTCCTACTAGGGCTGGTTTTTTGCCTAATTGTTCGATAACTTCTTTGAGGTCGTTCCCCAAATCTTCAATGCGATAACTACCTGATGCTGACCAGCTGCTATCGCCATGCCCCCGAGCATCCAAAGCGATAGCATAATATCCATTTTCAGCAATAATTTTAGCAGAGTCTCCCCAAGAATGCCGTGTTTGTCCGCCTCCATGCAGGAATAAAACGGGCTTATCTTCGGAGTTTCCGAAGGTATCTGCTACAATAAAAAAATGAGGAGAGACTTCAAATTTGATGGTTTGCATAAAGAAATAATAAGTTTTGAACTTAAAGGTATGAAATAATCATTTTATCATTACTTTTGAAAGAGAAACTGTTTAAATTTTCTCTTTCGGTTTAAACTAAGTCTTTTAAAACAAGTCATTCCAAAATTTTATCAATGTAGCTCTGCTATTTATCAAAAATTTTGAAACAACTTGTTCAAAAATACACTATTTTAATTCCCAAACAGAAAGTTTAAACAGTTTCTTTGAATAAATCTTAAAACAAAAGAAAAAGTGTCAATCAAAAACAAAACTATTTTAATTACAGGAGCCAGCAAAGGCATTGGAAGGTCTTTGGCTTTATTATTAGCTGAAAAAGGGGCAAATTTAGCACTCGTTGCCCGTAGCGAAATCGAATTATTGAGCCTCAAGGCAGAAATAGAAGTTATTGGCTCAAAAGCATCCATTTTTGTGGGTTCGGTTGGCGATGAAAAATTTGTAAAATCTACCATTACTTCAACCATTGAGACCTTTGGAAAATTAGATGGATTAATCAATAATGCAGGTTTTGGGGTATTTAAACAAGCAGAAAATATTTTGACCCAAGAATGGGATTCTATCTACGAAACCAACGTGAAAGGCACTTTCCTATTCTGCCGTGAGGCAATCCCTCATATGAAATCTGCGGGCGAAGGACATATCATTAATGTAGCCTCAGACGTTGCCAAGCGGGTTTTTGATGGTGGGTCTTTGTATTGTTCTTCTAAGTATGCCCAAGATGCTTTCTCGATGGCACTCCGAAAAGAAGTTAGAAAAGACGGTATAAAAGTCTCGGTTGTATATTCTGGTTTGGTAGATACGTATTTTCATAGCAAAGTAGAAGGCGACCCTCATCAATCAGAATATTTGACATCACAAGACATGGCAAACACTATCGCCTATATTTTGGAAGCTCCCAAACACGTGGTGATTGACGAATTGATGATTCATCCGATGAGCCAGGAGTATTAATACTAACGCAGGCAGAGTTTTGAACCCTGCCTGCGTTCTGACCTATTTTACAATAAATAATTCCATAGACCTATCCATGAAAATAATGTAATATACAAACCATCAAAAAAGTAGTCAGTCCCATCAAAACGGTCATAATCGTATAAGATTTTAGGGCTAAATCAGTATCAAGATTCGCAAAACGAGACACTACCCAAAAGTAGGCATCGTTGGCGTGTGATACCATCATTGAGCCTGACCCCATTGACATTAGCGTAATTTGTCTCCCCCATTCAGAATCTAATCCTAACGAAGGTAACAATGGAAAAATAATGGATGCGGAGGAGATAATTGCCACCGTGGAAGACCCTTGCGCAGTTTTGAAAATCACCGTCAATAAAAAAGGAATCAATAAGCCTACGTGATATTGGGTTAATGATGTTCCAAAAACTATTCCTAAATCCAACATTTTAATTATTTCACCAAATGCCCCTCCTATGGCGATGATTGCCAAAATTGGTCCTGCCTTTTCGATGGCACTTTCCAATAAAGTATTCAAATGATTCTTTTTAATCTCCTTGAATAAAGTTAATGACAAAAGAATTCCGATGAATAGGGCTGATATTGGTTCACCGATAAATTTTATGAATCCAAGCAAATTTTCTGGAAAAATAGAGGCATTTAACAAAACTAAGGATTTTAATGAAATCAAAGCGATAGGAACAATAATTGGCAAAAATGAATGGACAGGATTTGGCAAAATTAAATCGGATAATTTAAGGTTATCATTCTGCAAATCAATAGTTTCATTATACAAATATTGGTATTTTTTACCCGCAAATTTACCCCAAAAATAAGCTACAATTGTTGCAGGGATTGCTAAAAAAGTTCCCAAAATCATGGTTTGACCTAATTCTATGCCCATCTGCCCAGCGGCTGCCGTAATGCCAGGATGCGGAGGCACAAGGCAATGTACTGCATACAACGAACCCGCCAAACAGATGGTGAAAAATACTTGTGAATCCTTTACTTTTTTGCTCAGAGAGTACAATAAACCACTCAAAACGATAAACCCAGAATCGCAAAAAATGGGTAAGCCGATGATAAAACCTATCAAGGTAATAGCGATTCCTGCATATTTATCTCCCGTTTTTTCGAGAATGTAATTGGCAATACTCAGCGTAGCGTTTGTTTTGTCCAAAATCACGCCCAATGTCGTTCCCAAAATTATCAGTAAGCCTATTTTTTCGAGCGTATGCCCGAAGCCAGCTTTGAGGTTTTTGATAACTTCTTCGCCCGAAAACTGAGCCGCAAGACCCACTAAAATAGCTACAATAAACAATACGTAAAAGGTATTGAATTTAAACTTTGAACTCAATAAAATAATTAGTAAAATACTGATAATTAACAGAATAGCTACGAAAAATGGTGAAAGCATATTATTTTTAGATTTAATTTTACGACATTTCTCCCGAAACTGAATGCTTCAAAATATTTTTAACTCCTTCATTACCAGCACATTGCCCGAGAGCAAACATTAGTTTAGTAATGGCTGC
>JAYUOX010000124.1:0-5204 GCA_043760595.1 Cytophagales bacterium | reverse complement strand
TTTGTGTCCTTTGAGGGCAATGGCTGCCAATTCGTCAAGTCCTTCTACTTTTGTAAAAGTTGAGTCAAAATCAATGACGTAAATAATTTCTTGTGCTGTGTTGGTTAACATTTATTGTTTTTAATCTTTTATTGCTTGATTGTTATCTTAAAAATATTGATTTTACTTGTCGTTTCCACCTTCAGCGAATTGTCCCAACTTTTCTGTCGCATTCCTAATCCTCTCTTCTCTTTCTGATAAACTGTATTCTTTTGCTTGTTCTTGAAACTTTTTTATTCTTTCCTCTCTTTCTTCCTTATTGTATTGTTTTGAGAGTTCAATCGCAATTTCAGTTGAATTTTCAATTCTTTTCTTTCTTTCTAATGAAGCAAATTCTTTCAACCCTTCTCCTGCGATTTTAATTCTTTCTTTTCTATTTTTTTGTTTTATTTCTTCATCTTGAATAATCGTAAGTTCTTCCTTTTGTACTTCCAATCTATTCTTATATTTCAACGTTAAGTCTTCCTTTCTTATTTCCACTTTTAGTGATTCTGAATAATGAATCATTGGAGGATTTAATTCAAAGAGGGGGATAATATACTTTTCTAATATTTTGTGAGCCTCTAATGCACTTACTTCAAACTGTTCCTTATTTTCGTCATAATGAAACTCTTTTAGTTTAAAATGAGCTACTTTTTCAGCTATTTTACTGTCGGGAACTTCAATAAACCATTCTACAAAATATTTTCCAATAGTACCCGTCAATCTACTTAGTTCAGTAGCACGGGTTTCTGGATGCCTATTGGTTTCTCCTACCTTAATTATCTCAGGGTTTTTTGTATTGCCTAAAATATAAACGTACTATTTTTCCATAATGGTTAATGTTTAATTTCTTTTGAAATTCTATTTTCTGTAATTTTGCAAAGAACAAAGACGGTTTCGTACGTATGAGAGAGGATTCTGTAAAGAAGTGCATCAACTCGTTGTTTATTTAAGGTTATGCTTCTCCGAAGCTTTGTCGCTGTTTATTTCAATTGTTCTACAAAGGTTATACTTCTCCGAAGTATTGCAAAAATATTTACTTCGGAGAAGTATAACCTTTGTAGAAAATAAATATGAGTTACAGATAGCTTCGGAGAAGCTCAACCTTGAAATATACCAAACTCTTTCAAATTTTCATAAACTCAAAGCCATTAAGTCCTTTTTATAACTCTCAACAACGTCCATAGAAGTTTCCCAAACTATACTATCGTCTTCTTTTTCAGTAATAGAATGATTTTTTATGGACGAAAATTTATCACAAAATTCAGTAAATTTCAAGGCGTATTTTTGTTCAAAAAAGTCTACTCTACTTTGATAATAGGCTATTTTTTGTTGCAAAATATTCTTTGCTTGTTCTTTTGCAAACACATCAACATTGGCATATCCCCAACCTTGAACGGTCTGACTGAGTGTTTCAAGTCCTAATGATGTTGTCATATTTTTCTTATTTTCTAATTTAAAACCCACTCCAAAGCCTTCCTCTCCGACCACAGAACCCCCTGATAATCAGCAGGATAAAACCCACAATGTCCACCCGTTTCAGGAGCTTGGAAATAGACTTTTTCCATAGGTTTTATCTTCTCAAAAGGGAAACATTCCTTTGAGAGAAAAGGGTCGTTTTGGGCGTTGATGATTAAAGTTGGGATATTGATTTTATCCAAAAAATACAGCGAACTGTTACGCTCGTAGTAGTCTTCGGCATCTATAAATCCGTGGAGTTGTGAAGTATAAGCATCATCAAAATCCTTTAAAGTTTTGATTTTGGCAATGTTTGAAGTGTCAATCTGAAATTCAGGGAAACGTTGAGATTTCTCCAAAATCTTTTTATTCAATGAGCGACAAAATCGTTTGGTATAAAGCCAACCAATCTTTTTGCTACTACTTGACAAATGTAAAGGTACTGAAAAAGTAACAGCCTTTTGAATTTCTGGGTAAAGATTCTGTCCCTTTTCTCCTAAATATTTCAAGGTCAAATTGCCTCCGAGACTAAATCCGACTAAATATATTTTTTGATAACCTTTTGATAATGAGTACTTTATGATAGTTTCTAAATCATCAGTTGCTCCGCTGTGATAAAATCTTTTGGTATGATTTATTTCATCCGAGCAACTCCTGAAATTCCAAGCTAAACAGTCAAAACCGTGAGCATTGAAATTTCTGACCATCCCCGTTATGTACTGGCGAGAGGTGTCGCCTTCGAGACCGTGGGAGAGAATTATTAGAGTGTGGAGTTTCGAGTTTCGAGTGCGGAGTTGATTTTCCACAACTCCGCACTCGAAACTCGAAACTCCACACTCAGAAAAATCTATATCCAAAAAATCTCCATCGGGCGTGCTGATTCTTTCACGTAGGTAATTTACGCCTGTTACTTTACGAAAAACAGAAGGAAATATAGTTTGTGAATGTCCTTCGGGCAACCATGAAGGAGCTTGATAATCAGCGTTTTGGATTAATGGCATTTAGTTTTAGCGGTGAGTTTTGAGCTATGAGCTTTGAGTTTTATTTGAAACTTAAATTTACTGTGAATCTTTGAATAGTTGTATATTTTAGTCAAAATGCTCAATAATTACTTGAAATATTTATGTTTTCTTTGATTTTAAAAAATTAATCAATACTTTCACCTAATGATTTAGTTTAAAACTCTAAACTCCTCCAAAACATGAAAAAGCTACTCTTGATTTCGCTCGTATTTGTCTTTTTAATTTCCTCCAAAATTTTTGCTCAAAATGATGTTTCTTCGGTCAATGATTTGATGCAGAAAGGGCAATATTCCCAGGCTCTATCTTTACTCGAAAAACTGAATAATGGCGATAGTACCCAAGTCGAATTTTTACAAAAACAGGCATTCTGTAACTTCAAATTAGGTCGATTATCTCAATCCAAAAAATTGTACTATTCCGTTTTACAAAAGAATCCAGAATCATCTGAAATTTTGTTGCAAATCGCTTCAATTTGTGAGAAAGAAAACAATTATTTGGAGGCTTTTAAATCTTACCAAAAACTGAATCAATTAGACTCAACCAATACGCTTTATTACAAAGAGTTATCCAGAATTAGTGTCCGTATGGAACGTTCAAAAGATGCCATTTCTTTTTTGAAAAAGGCTATTAATTTAGATGAAAATGATATTGAAAGTATTGGTAGTTTAGCCAATTTATACCTCAGTATTCCACAAGATGATTTGGCTGAACCACTTATTAAAAAAGGGTTTCAATTGGATAGCTCATCCATTAAAATTAGGTATTTGAGAAGTAGATTATTTTATCGAAATAGTAACTTTAAAGGTGTTTTAGAAGATATTTTGCACGTAATGAGTTTGGGAGATTCTACGGCTTATTACCAAAGATTATTAGGTACAGCCTACTACCAAATGGATAGTATTCCACAGGCAATTGCTATTTTTAACAGGCTAATATCGGTTGGCGAAGACACTGAAAATGTAAGGGCGGGATTGGCTTTTGCATTACTGAAATCCACGGAAAATAATAAGGATATTTTGTATGAAGCTAATCGAAATTTTAAGGATGCTATTAATCTGGGTACTTCCGATAGAATTTCGGATTACGAGATTGGAATTGCGGATGTTTATGATAAAAATGGGGATTATCAATTAGCTATAAGTCTTTTACAAAAAGTGATAAATTATCGCCCAAAAGCAGTTTTCAGAATAGCTGAAATATATGAAAAAAAGAAGAACGATAAAGAAATGGCTTTAATATTTTATCAGGAATATATTAGGGCTTGTGGGAAACAAAAAAAGCCAACTTCTGACTGTAATTTTATAGAATTAGCCACTCGAAGAATCAGTAATTTGAACCCAAAATTGAAGTTGGAATTGCCTAAAATTGTGGCTCAAAAAGATTCTGTTGAGGTAGAAGTTGATACGGTTCGACATGATTAAAAGAATTTATTTTTTATACTATTGCATTTTTTCATAAGTATCTCATTTACAGAATATTATATTTTATTTAAAAAATTATAAAATATATTATCCATCAAAAATACCTAAAATCCATGATAATTTACCACAAAATTTGACTCTAATAAAAGAACTTTGTAATATTGATTAAATCCAGTTCTTGGAACTGATAAACAATAACAAAACAATGGCAAATTATTTCAATACACTTCCTCTCAGAGAAAAACTCAATCAATTAGGTGTTTGTGAATTTATGGATATTAGTGCTTTCGGAGACGGCGTTCAAGCATTAATCGGTAAGAAAATCGTAATTGTGGGTTGTGGAGCTCAGGGCTTGAACCAAGGTTTGAACCTTCGTGATTCTGGTCTGGATGTTTCTTATGCTCTTCGTCAGGAAGCGATTGATGGCAAGCGTCAATCTTGGAAAGGTGCTTCCGAAAACAATTTCAACATCGGTACTTACGAACAATTAATTCCTTCGGCTGATTTGGTCATTAACCTCACGCCTGACAAACAACATACCTCGGTGGTTTCGGCGGTTATGCCTTTGATGAAACAAGGAGCTACACTTTCATATTCTCACGGGTTCAATATTGTGGAAGAAGGAATGCAAATTCGTAAAGATATTACCGTAATTATGGTGGCTCCAAAATGCCCAGGAACGGAAGTTCGGGCGGAATATGTGCGTGGTTTTGGCGTGCCAACGTTGATTGCTGTTCACCCAGAAAATGACCCCGAATCAAAAGGTTGGGCGTATGCAAAGGCGTATTGTGCAGGAACGGGCGGACATCGTGCGGGCGTGTTGAAATCGTCGTTTGTGGCGGAGGTAAAATCTGATTTAATGGGCGAGCAAACCATTCTTTGTGGACTTCTGCAAACGGGTTCAATCCTTTGTTACGACAAAATGATTGAGAAAGGAATTGACTCAGGATATGCTTCCAAATTCATCCAATACGGTTGGGAAACCATCACCGAAGCCTTGAAACAAGGAGGTATTTCGGGTATGATGGACAGATTATCAAATCCTGCGAAAATCAAGGCTTTTGAAATTTCGGAAGAATTGAAAAATATTATGCGTCCCTTATTCCAAAAGCACCAAGATGATATTATGAGCGGGTTTTTCTCGCAAACGATGATGGAAGATTGGGTAAATGACGATAAAAACCTCTTGACTTGGAGAGCCGCAACGGGTGAAACTGCCTTTGAAAAAATGCCAGCGGGAGCCGTGAAAATTGCTGAACAAGAATATTTTGACAACGGTCTT
>JAYUOX010000123.1:0-5246 GCA_043760595.1 Cytophagales bacterium | reverse complement strand
GCGTTTTACCTCCGATTGTTATTTCGTATGTCATTTTGTACGCTGGCATCTTAGAACAGGTCAAAGGGTTTAATACTGATTGCTTTTATCGTAAACTCTTGGTTATTTTCGCCCGCTGTAAACGGAAAATCAAAATCTTTTACAACGATGTATTCAATCCCGAAAAACGTCAAAAACGCACAATTCACTTCTAATTTTTTGTGTAACGTACACTTATTAGCAATCGCCTGTATGTCGTTATCTACTTGATTCTTAGCATCTTCACCAATCAAACGCCCCTTTATCTCAATTTCGTAGCTGTCGGTTTGCCAAAACTCCGCCACCGTCCCAGCATCTTTATTTTTTGCTATCAAGTTCTCCGCTATCACGTTTCGCCCCCTGACTGAAACCATTGGTTCAATCGGAAACTGATAACCGTCCATCGTGAGCGGTGAAATTGATTGTTTTCTAATCGAAAGTCCCATTATCCTGCGATAGCTACCGATGAGCTAATTCTTCTAATTATTTGTTCCACCACTAAATCCACAATTTCGTTTGCCCCTCTTTGTGTATCGTTTCCAGATAGGTTTTGTGTCAAGTAATTTGCACCCATCACCGACCCGAAGGTTACATTCACAACCGTTGGTTTTGAGCCTTCCACCGTCTTATTTACGCCCGATTTTTCGCCAATATCTTTGCCCTTTTTGCCAGTTCCTCCCGAAAATGGCGGAGATATAACCGTTGGGGGCTTCGCTGTTTTCGGAGCGTTTGGCATTTTGTTTTTGGCAAACGGTGCTAAGAAAAATGGAGAATTGTTATTAACTCCTTTCAAAGCACTTTGGGGCATCATCATTGCCCCGCCACCCTGTTTAATCTCTTGCTGTCTTCTATCCGATTTCGCTTTTTCGCTGGCGTTTTTCTGTTCTAATTGTAAGTCTTTCACTCCATCAGCCATGCCACCTCGCATCGCATTACCTAATTTTTGCCCAAACTTAAATCCAATCGTTATCGGGTTAAAATTGATAATGAAGTCAAAAATTGCCTTGAAAACATCTTTTACCGTGTCCAAAATCGAAGAGAAACTAATCTTCGCAGGGTTCGTAATTTTGTCCCAAATACCCGAGAAAAAACCCACAAAAGCGTTTATTTTTTCCGTCAAATAATTAACAGTAACGTTGAAAACGTTTTTAATTCCAGCCCAAACTATCTTGATAACCTGAAATCCAATTTGAAAACCCGTAAACATATCATCTACTACGGTTCTAAATCCTTCACAATTATTGTAAAGCATCTTGATTCCCGAAATAGCCAAAGCAATGCCTGTAACAATCACAAAAAACGGGTTCATTGCCACTACGTAATTTAATATAGCAAAAGCCCCAGACAAGGCATAAGCCCCCGTTACAAGCCCTGCAATCCATTGAATTACGGGGCTTTCAATCAAGTAAGCAATGCCACTCGTTAATAACCCCACACCGCCAGCAACCCAATCAATGATACCGCCAAGTACGCTGAAAGTCTTATTGACTGTGTCGGTCAAACTCGCCCCGCCCGTGAGCGAAGCAAATACGTTTGTTATTGCTGAACCAATCGGAGCAAAAGCACCTACCAATCTGCCCAAAGGCTCCGTAATCATACTGATATTATTGAAAACCGCCTGTCCTAAATCAATTAATTGACTAAAAACGGGAAAATCTGCCGTGATAAACGCTTCGTAAAATTTAGTTTTAACCCCTCCAATCAGCGTACTTAAACGCCCAAAAGTCGAAACACTTTGTTTGTCCATAACTCCGTAAAAGTTTCCTCCTTTGGTCGTCATGTTGGAAAGGGCTTTATCCACGTCCTGAAACGAAATCTGTCCGTCCTTCATGGCATCCCGAACCTTTGAAACGTCAATTTTTTTGACCTTCGCTAACTCTTCGATGATTCCAAACGCACCCCCGTTAATCAACTGCATTAAGTCCTGCCCCTGCATTTTGCCAGCATCTTTTATCTGACTATACACCAATTCCAACGAGTCCAATTTACCTACATCACCCCCCGAAATATCCCCAAACATTTTTATTTTTTTGACGATTTGGTCTTGGTCTAAATACCCTGACATTTTCGCACCCACCCGCAAAACATCGGGGTTTTCAAAAGAAGTCTGGTCGGCATATTTGTTCAAATCCATTACCGTTCCGTCCGATTCCTGTTTTGCTTGTTCTTTTACTTGTTTTTCGTCATAAGGTTTTCCGCCTTTCATTGCCCTACCAAGTGCCTTGTTCTCCGCAAAAGTGCCAAAGGATATTTTAGTTTTTTCTAAATCCATTGCCCCCTGTACACCTGCCGAAACGCCAGAAATCGCCCCTTGTACTGCCGAAAACATTAAATTGCCACCTAAGAACGACAACGCTCCTCCGTTAAATAATTTACTAAACCATCCCCCGTTAGATTGTCCTTGTGCCGTAGTAATTTGTCTTTGTAAAGCCCTAATTTCAGCGTTACAACGGATTACATCCCGTGAATTAACGTTAATGTCAAGGCTGTTTCTCCTGTTCGTGAGTTGCTCAATTTCCGCTTGTAACCTATCAATGGAACGTGCCGAAGCATTTGCCGAAGACGGTAAACCATTCAGTAAATTGACAAAACGCTGATTTTGCGAAGCTGAAACATTGGCTTGGTTGCCTTCGTTTCGGATGGCGCCTAACAAATTTCTGACCGCTTGCGTAGCTTGATTAATGCCACCTACGCCCGCAATATTGATATTTTGGGGTTGCGATAACCGCCTTAATTCCTGTTCAGTTTCGTTAATCTGAATATCCAACGCCAACAATTCCGAAGCGTTCACGTTGGTATTAACCGCTACGATTCTATCCGTTCTTAAACTGGCAAGCCGTTGGTTAAGCGTTTCTAAGGGCGTTGTATCGGTTCTGATACTTACTCGATTAGCTTCTAATTGCGTAATACTGCCCTGCAACCTTCTAATTTCTTCCTCCACATCACGTATCAAATCAGCATCCACCGCCACATCCAACGTAAACCGAAAATCCCGCATTTGTGCTAATTCACCCTGCAACGTTCTAATTCTGGCACTGGTTTGGTTGGATGCTCCCGTAACGCCCGATAAAGAATTTCGTACTGAATTTAAAGACGTCGAAATACCATTAGTTGAATTACTGAGGTTAGCAAACAAGGTTTGTACCTGCCCCAAAGCATTTGCAATGCCCCGTGCGGGTTGTGAAACCAAATCTTGTAAACCTATGCCAATGCTGTAATTCATCTTATGTTATTACACTCGCTATTCCTACGTTAATACTCATCAAAAATTGAGCGTATCGGTATAATTCAGCGAGCAAATCGGGTTTTTGTTCTAATTCAATGACCGTGTACTGCGGGTAATAATGCAGTACGATTGCTTTCATTTTTGCCACGTTTGTAGCGGTATCAACTTGTTTTTTCCTTATTTCAGGAAACCTCACAAGCCCTTCGCTCAAACCGCCTAAGAATCCTTTTGCTGTCCGAAACTCATAGGGCTTGCTTTCTGAAAAAAATCGCTGTAAGCCCCCACTAAGCCCATGAACGACTTAGAAGTCAAGGGGTTGCACCACAAAATCACTTCGTCTTTTGTCGAATCGACAGCGTTCGTGAATTTGTCAGTACCTATTTGCTTGAAAATGTATTCTTGTGTTTGTTGGGAAGGAAGTTGTAAAAACGCCTCATACGTTCCTAATCCTGATTCTGATAAGTAATGATAGACTATTTCGCCCGATTCTTTTAAGGCTTCAATTTCTTCATCGGTAGGTCTTTTCTCGAATTTCATTTTTTCATTGTTGTTACTCAAAAAGCGACATACAGGGCTGTTACCTCCCGTATGTCAGCGTTTTGATTATTGACGGGTCTTTACTTTCGTGAAGACAAAAGGCAATTCTATTTCTGCAAATTTATCGCCCGATTTAAACTCTTCGCCAGCTTCCGTGATACGGCATCCTACGAGTGTTCTGGTTGATAATCTACCTGAGTCTTGATACGCCACTTCTATATCAATGTCTCGCATTTTATCAAGGTCTTTATTTCCCGAAGCGGCTAACAATTTATCAAGTTGCGACTGGTGCATTTTGATATTGCCTTCGTAGGATTTGTTCCCGTCCGCAATTCCAAGCGGTTCACGAGCCATGCCGTAAAACGGTTCTGATTCAATCTTTGCCTTCCACATCACGCCCAAAGCACGAGTAATTAGCAAGCCATTCACAAGCACCGATACCGAATCGGAACTATATTCATTTGAATACGCCATGATGTTATTTTGAAATTAAGGCACTCGTTTTGAGTGCCTTATGTGATTTTATTTGTTTGCTGGGTTCTTATAACCGAGCGTAATATTGATTACCGACAAATAGCCCATTGGGGTTACGTTCAACGAAATACGAAGCGAATCAGTCGATAAAATATTCTGATTTGGGTCGATAAACGCATCAACGAAACTCGCCTCTTCGGTTTCCACTAATTGCAAATTCAAAGCCCGAACTATGGCAGATTGCAAATAATTAACCACCACGGGGGCGATTTTACCGTCTTCCTGAATAGCGACTTCTTTGTCTAATTCCTTCGCATACACCCCGTAGGCAATCTCAATCGCCTTGTTCATCACTCGGTTACGGGCAATAGATGAATAATCATCGCTCACCACGGTTGCCGTTGAATCTCCCGCAAAATACAACCCGCCTTTTTGGTTTTGTTGCTTGCACAAAGTCAAAAACCCTTTGTTAGCTAAGGACTTCACGGCTCCCATTGACAACTTGCGAATGTCCATGCCATTAGTCAAAAATGCGTTCAATGTTACGGCTCCTAATTCTCTTTTTGAGACTTTTTCCACCGTTTTCAAGTTCGATAACCAGCCCAAAGTTGCTCCAATGGCTCCGTTTTTCCCGTTCAAACTCCACCCGCAAACGGCTGTATTTGAATAGGATAGATTAGTTAAATCCGTAACGGTTGATAAATCAGCGTTCATCTTCACGGCATCAATCACGCACACAAACGGTGAAAAAGTGAGCTTCCATGCCTGAGCTAATTGGTGAGAATTTTCAACGGCTTTCAATACGTCCTCATCCATGCCACCGTTAAGAATCGGGGCGTAAGAGGGTAAGTAATTCATCGAAATTCCCAACAACCTAATCCGTCCATCGGCAGATTCTAACAACTCATTTGCTGAATTATCCAGCGTGGCTTTGTCCATCATTTCCGCCATTTTCTTGGTAGAAGAAATTAAGAAAATCCAAAGCTCTGCC
>JAYUOX010000122.1:0-15829 GCA_043760595.1 Cytophagales bacterium | reverse complement strand
ATATCAACCGTCGTCAGAAGGATTTGAAGGTATTTGATTTTGGAAAAACGTACCATAAAATCAACGACAAATACGTAGAGAAACGTCATTTAGCCATTTTTGTTACGGGTAATACAGAATCAGAAACTTGGCAAATGAAGTCGCAAAAAGTGGCTTTTCATAGTTTGGCAAGTGCTGTGAATAAGGTTTTGGGAACCATGGGCGTGAAGAATTTTGACAGTAAACCACTTGAAAATTCAGCGACTTTTGAATATGGATTGAGTTATTTAATCAATAAAAAAGAAGTCGTAAAATTGGGCTTAGTAAAACCAAACGTAGCCAAAAAAACGGAGGTAAAACAACACGTTTTCTTTGCAGATATTGATTGGGATTATTTATTCAAACAGTTTAATGACCAAGCAAAATTTGTGGAATTACCAAAATTTCCAGAAGTTCGCCGTGACCTTTCGTTGGTAGTTGACAAAACCGTAAGTTTCGACCAAATTCAGAAATTGGCTCGTAATTATGAGAAGAATCTTTTAAAGCAAGTCAATGTTTTTGACGTATATCAAGGCGATAATTTGGGTGAGAATAAAAAGTCATATTCAGTAAGTTTCATATTGCAAGACTACGAGCAAACGCTTACGGACAAGGTAATCGACAAAACGATGGAGAAATTAATGGGAGCGTTTGAGAAAGAGATTGGGGCGGTAATTCGGAAGTAAGATTAAGTGATAAACTAAAATTCAGAAATTAACGTTTTAACTCAAAATAAATTAAACCATGTCAATTATCAAATTACCATTACTTTTTGCGGGTTCATTGGGTGAAAAACATCTTTACACGCTCTACGATTCGGGGGCTAATCTCTCGTGTATTCATCCTGACTACTTAAAGGATTTAGAAACTCCAACGCAATTAGGGCGTATTCGTCAGATTGGAACTGCCGCAATTGGACATTATATAGAAGTTACTCAGGCTGTTAGGCTTGATTTTTATATGGACGACGTCCTACTTTCAGACGAATTTTTAGTAATTCCAGGACTTAGTGAAGAAGCAATTATCGGAGCAGCAACCATGCAAAAATGGCGAATTAAGTTAGATTTCGAGCATGATGTTGCAATTGTGGATCCCAAGGTTGCTAAGATGCAGTTAATTTAAAATCAGTTTTCAAATTCAAAAAAATACAACCATGTTAAAATCAAAAATCTTTACTGCTTTACTTATCGCCTTATCAATCAGCGTATTTGCGGGTAAAAAGCCTTCTAAATCAGACGGAACAGAGGGCATACAATTCTTTAAAGGGACATTCAAAGAAGCCTTAGCGAAAGCCAAAAAAGAAAACAAAATGGTGATGATGGATTGCTACACAACGTGGTGCGGTCCTTGCAAAATGCTTAAAAAGCAGGTATTTGTTGATAAAGCCTTGGGCGACTATATGAATCAGAAGTATGTGTGTATTGCAGTAGATTATGAAAACGGCGAAGGTCCAGCGGTTGCCCAACAATATCCAGTAACTGGTTATCCAACTTTATTTTTTATGGATGCTTCGGGAAGAGTGAAAAAAACTATGGCAGGTGTACCTCCAAATCCAGTTGATGCAGTTTTGAGCATGGCTAAGAAAGTAGGTAAATAGATTTTAGAGTAGAGAGTTTAGAGAAATATTGTAATTATGATTACAGTTCTCTAAACTCTCTACTCTAAAATCTAATCTCTCCTTCCCTTTCTTCCTCTCATTTTCTCCTTCGCATCGTCCTTAATATCCTCATACTTAGCGTATTGGTCTGCCGAAAGAATTGTCTTCATCTTTTCATCCTGAGTCGATACCAAATCACGCATATCTTTCATGGCAGCCCGTTTATCAGCAGCATTTCTCATGGCATCACGTTTTTGATTCAAATCCAACAACATTGGCTGAATTTGTGCGACTTGGTCATTGCTTAAAGCAAGGGCTTTTGTTAAACGTTGGATCTGCTTTGCAGCCTTTTGCTCAGGTGTTTGGTCTTGTTGAGATACAGACTGAAAACCCTCATCTTGGGCGTTTGTTGATTCAATATTTATGGTAAAAGAAACAGTGAAAATGCTCAACGCTA
This sequence comes from Cytophagales bacterium, assembly GCA_043760595.1. Lineage (GTDB taxonomy): Bacteria > Bacteroidota > Bacteroidia > Cytophagales > Spirosomataceae > Arcicella. The sequence continues at coordinate 13,757 of JAYUOX010000122.1, read as the reverse complement.
AAATTAATTTCTTGTTCATTGTAATTTGGATTAATTGTGGAAACTGTTGGTTAGATTGTTTGAAAAATTAAAGGTTTAACGGAAAAAGTAAAAACATATTTTGCAAGTTGCGTTTTAAGCCGTAATTTTGTCAAACAAAGAAAAAAACGACTTTGTAGGGGCCTATAGCTCATTCGGTTAGAGCAACTGACTCATAATCAGTAGGTGCTTGGTTCGATTCCAAGTGGGCCCACTTTGTTAAAAGCCTCATAGTCTTACGATTATGAGGCTTTTTTATGACTATTTTTTATGGCAAATACTCATTTCGCTTTCAAACAGTTTATCATTCATCAAGACCAAACAGCAATGAAGGTAACAACTGATGCCTGCATTCTGGGAGCATATACAGACATACAAAAAATAAAAAATATCTTGGATATTGGTACAGGTACAGGGCTACTTTGCTTGATGTTGGCACAACGAAGCAGAGCAAAAATTGATGCCATCGAAATCAACGAAAAGGCTTATAATCAGGCGATTGCAAACATGAATGAAAGTATTTTTAAAGATAAAATAACCGCCCATAATACGTCCATTCAAGATTTTGTTACTGAAAATTTTTACGATTTAATCATCAGTAATCCACCCTTTTTTCAGAATCATTTAAAATCAGAAGTGGTCGCCCGTAATAATTCCATTCATACTGATACACTCTCTTTTGAGGATTTATTGTGTTCGGTTTTACGATTACTTTCACCTGATGGCACATTTGTTGTCTTATTGCCTGCGTATGAGTGTTCGGTTTTTGAGCAATTAGCCATCTCACAAGAACTTTATCCGCAAAAAAAACTCACGATTCATCACCGAAAAGGAAGTAAAATATTAAGAATTATTACGACCTTTGGAAGAATAAAAAAAGAAATTATTAACGAAGAATTAATTATCAAAAAACCTGATGAGAGCTATACATCTGATTTTCAGGCACTTTTGAAGGATTATTACTTGATATTTTGAGTAGCTATTGGCATTTGGCTATTGGCTTCAATTCAGAGAGTTAATTAATTTTCGAATCATCAAATTTTCAAATTCATTCTATGTTAGATATATCCGTCATCGTACCACTTTATAATGAAGAAGAATCATTACCCGAACTTTCCGCTTGGATTGACCGTGTGATGAACGAAAATAATTTTAGCTACGAAGTCATTTTTGTGAATGATGGTAGCCGTGATAATTCGTGGAAAGTGGTCAAGAGCCTTTCTGAGAAAAATGCAAATATCAAGGGTATTTCATTCAGTAGAAATTACGGTAAATCTGCCGCCCTTCATGTAGGATTCAAGGATGCAAACGGCAAAGTAGTTATCACGATGGATGCCGACCTTCAAGACAGCCCTGACGAGATTCCAGAATTATACAAAATGATTATGGAGGATGATTACGACTTAGTTTCGGGATGGAAACAAAAGCGTTTTGACCCCATCACCAAGACCATTCCAACTAAACTTTATAATGCCGCAACTCGTTCAATGTCAGGCGTGTATCTTCATGATTTTAACTGCGGATTGAAGGCTTATAAAAATGAAGTTATCAAAACCATCACGCTTTACGGAGAAATGCACCGATACATTCCTGTCATGGCAAAATGGAATGGATTTGATAAAATTGGAGAAAAAGTAGTACAACATCAAGCCCGAAAATATGGCACAACCAAATTCGGAATTGAGCGATTTTTATACGGTTTTTTAGATTTATTGTCTATTACTTTTGTCCAAAAATTTGGCAAGCGTCCAATGCACCTTTTTGGTGGTTTTGGAGTTTTGTCTTTTTTTATTGGAACGATGATAACCTTGTATCTAATTGGTGAAAAAGTTTATGCCATCGCCAAACATTTGAAATTCAGAAACGTAACTGATAATCCTCTTTTCTTCTTGGCATTAGTTGCCATCATTATCGGTGTACAGCTATTTGTGGCAGGATTTATTGGCGAATTAATGACTCGTAATTCTGATAAGGTTACAGATTATCAGATTAGGGAAACGGTTTAAAAATTTTATTTTTATCTTTGAAAAAAAACTCAAAATACGATGGTCGAGATACAAGAAAACATAACTCAACTTCCAAGCACTTTAGAGGAGTTTATGGAATGGGAATATCCAAACGATGGATACAAGTATGAGTGGAATAATGGAGAAATTATAAAATTTACAGGTATGAACAGAAAACAACTATTTATTTTTGATGTATTAAATCTACTATTTATCGAAAAAGGGCTTTACAAAAAAGGTTCTTTAATTCCTGAGTCGGATGTCCAACTTACGGGTATTCAAATGAGAAGACCTGATATTGCTTTTTTCACTCGTGAACAAGTTTACCAAGGAAGAGAAGGCACAGATATTATTCCAGATTTTGCCATCGAAGTTATTTCGAGTGGAGATAAAATGATTGATGTTGAAAACAAATTGATTGAATATTTCAAAGCGGGGGTAAAAGTCGTTTGGCATATCATCCCAGCCCAAGAAGTGGTGTATGTTTACACGTCTCGGAGTGAGGTAAAAATCTGTTTTGACAAAGATGTTTGCTCGGCAAAGCCCGTTTTAGAAGATTTTGAAATTAGTGTAGAAGATATTTTTAAAGATTACAAAAATTAATTTTTGAGGTTTGAATTGTTGAACGGTCGGCGTTCCGATTGTTGAGAGAAATACTCTCCATAAAATATCAACAATTCAACAACTCGACAATTCAAAACTAATGTAAATGAGTGCAGATTTAGCTTGGCTCGGCAGAACCACATTATTAATCGGAGAGGAACGTCTCCAAAAATTACAGAACTCCCACGTTCTTGTCGTAGGCTTGGGTGGTGTTGGTTCGTTTGCGGCAGAATTTATTGCCCGCTCGGGTGTGGGAACGATGACCATTGTCGATGGTGATGTCGTAGATCCGTCCAACCGAAACCGTCAATTACCCGCCCTTGCCACCACCCACGGACTTCCCAAAGCCGACATCATGGCGGAACGTTTATTGGCGATTAATCCAGAGTTGAAATTAACCTCAATTCGTGAATTTCTATCCCCAGAAGCCGCAGAAGCTATTTTGAGTAGTACAAAATTTGATTACGTCATGGATTGTATTGACTCAATTACGCCCAAAATAACCTTTCTGACCACAGCCTACAATAAAGGTTTACCCGTAGTTTCTTCGATGGGTGCGGGTGGAAAACTCGACCCAACTAAACTCCGTACCGCAGATTTATTTGATACCCGTGAGTGTTATTTGGCATCATTGGTCAGGAGGCGTTTACGAAAAGTGGGGATTACTTCGGGCATCAAAGCCGTCTTTTCTACTGAGAAAGTAATGGATGAATCCTTGATGCTGACGGATGGCACAAACTTCAAAAAATCAGCTTATGGCACTATCTCATACTTGCCCGCTGCCTTCGGGGGCGTGTGTGCATCGGTAGTTTTGAGGGATTTATTGGGCTATCCCGTGGAGATGGAAAAGAAATTGAAAGCCTTGGTTTCAAGGGAGAAAAAACAGAAAGCTGTGGAGGCAAAGAGGAAATAGTTACTGGTTATTAGTTACTGAGAAACTGGTCAAAACAAAAAAGCTCAATCACAAAATGATTGAGCTTTTTTGTTAGATTTTTACTGATAACCCGTTTCCAATAACCAATAAACCAGTAACCAATAACTAAGCCAAAGGTGGGATTCTCAACAATTGACCTGGATAAATCTTATCAGGGTGTGATAACATCGGCTTGTTTGCTTCAAAAATCACAGGGTATTTCATCATATCACCATAATATTCTTTGGCAATTTTCGATAAACTGTCCCCCGAAACTACTTCGTGATATTTTGCTTCTTCGGCTGGTTCAGCTACGTCCAGTTGGTTATCAACCACTTTTACGCCCTCAACGTTACCCACAGCCAAAGCCAATTTCTCAGCATCTTCTTGTTTGGCGACTTCACCTTCCAAAATCACGGTATCACCCGCAGTTTTAACAGTCAGTGAGTTGTAAGATAAGCCTAAGGCTTTGATGTGAGCCAACAAAGCACTGGCTCTCAATGGTTCTACAGTTGCTGCGGTTGCAGGATCAACTTCTTTGTTGCCGCCGAAGATTTTTTCTCCGACACCCTTAAAAAATGACATTAAGCCCATAATTGTACGACGGTTTTTGTTTAATTGTTTATAATAAGAAAAAAAATAGCCTTTAGTTTCAAGACTGATGTCAAAAGTATATTTTTTTAATATGTCCACAAAATTTAAGTTGTATTTTTTTATGAAAAGGCTAAAAAACACTCCTAATCCTCCGCCTTCTCTCTTCCGTCCGCCATTCTTACGATTTTAGGCGAAAACTTTGCCAAAACCTGAACCAAATCCGCTTGGGCTTCCATAACTTTGTTTACGTCTTTATATGCCTGTGGAGCTTCGTCCAAATCCGCCCCGATGAGTTGAATCCCTGCTTTTTTAATCGCCTCTTTCCATTCATCTTTCGTGATTGTGCCTTTAGCTTTGGTTCTCGACATCTTTCGTCCTGCCCCGTGCGAGGCTGAATTGATGCCCGCATCTACACCCTTTCCACGAATCACAAAACCTGGTTGAGTCATCGAAGCGGGGATAATTCCTAAGTCATTTACTCCTGCGGGCGTTGCCCCTTTGCGATGCACCATAACTTCCGTTCCGTCCGCCAATTGCTCTTTCCAAGCAAAATTATGGTGATTTTCAATGACTTTGATAGGCGTTTGGTTCAAAGCACGAGCAATTTTATTGTGAATTTCGTGGTGATTTGCCGAGGCATAATCCCCTGCCAAATTCATGGCTAACCAATATTCTTGTCCATCATCGGTATTCATATCCAACCATGCCAAATGCTTCGCCTCTTTCGGAAGACGAGTTCGGTTCATGGCAATTTTTGAATAATGGTCGGCAATATTTCCGCCAAAACCACGTGAACCCGAATGTGAAAGCAAAGTCAAATACGAACCTTTACGAAGATTCATCAAATTATCCTCCGCCATGACCTCCAAAACACCCCATTCCACGAAGTGATTTCCCGTGCCAGATGTTCCTAATTGACGATAGGCTTTATCTCGTAAATCCTTGATGATTTTCAAAGAATTCCACTCTGGGCGTTCAAAAAGCGAATCATCGTGCTTTCGTCCAGATTCCGAACCAATCCCGAAGAAGGTATTTTCGGTTAAAACTTTCTTCAATAATTTGTCTTCTTTTTCAATCATCGAAGCGGGCAAATCGAACACGCTCATACACATACGACAGGCAATATCCACGCCCACAGCGAAGGGAATAATCGTGTCGGCAGTCGTTGCCAAAACGCCCCCAATCGGTAAACCGTAGCCTTGGTGAGCATCAGGCATCAACGCCCCCGCCACCGAGATTGGCAATTTCATGGCGGTATTCATTTGGTCTAATGCTCCTTGTTCGATGTAATTTGCTCCGTAAATTTTATACGGCACGGCATTTTCTCGCAAATCAAAATCGGCATCGTGTTGGCGACCCGTTTTTTCAATTTCAAATTTAGGTTTATTTGCCTCCGCTTCAAGCAAAGTTTTTCCGTATTCCGACAAAACGATTTCCTGACCAATTTCCTTCAAATGCTTTACGTACAAGGCTAAATTGGTTAATTTATTTTTGGAAAAAGAAAATTTCTTGGGCAACTCAATCAACTGAGCGAACATCAAGATTACTTTATCTTTTGGATATACGCCGTTGTTTATCAAGCCATTAGCTATTCTGGCGAATTTGGCTAAGGCTTCGGTATTGTTTACACCCAAACGTTGCAAGTCTTCCTGCACGATGATTTCGGATGTTTCAGTTTCTAAATTATTCATTTTTTTGTTTGTTGTTTTTTTGATGGTGTAAAGTTAGGAATGGTGTACGCAGTGTATTTGCGTAGTGGGGAATTATTTTTTTAGGACGTAAAAAAGCACCTTTATGGGAGGTGCTTTTGACTTTTTGATAAGAAACTATCAAAGATTTTTAAAGTGTAATTCAGCCGATATCCACTAATAAGAAGACCATTTAACACAATTATTAATATTACTTTTCCTAAATTTGTATATTTTGGAATCATTCATACGACCTTCATCAGTAGTATTTCGTTCTAATTGTATAAAAATATAGTTGTTTTCTCCCAAATCACGTACATCGATTACAAACTTGAATCCCGACCCGCCTGAAGAATAATTATACTTCAAGGGATTTATTGCAATATCTTGCTCCTTTACGCCAAACCAAGCAATCACATCGTAACTTTGTATCTTTGACCCACGATTACTCCCTTGAAAAATCAATTGTTCCCAGGTTTGCAAACAATCTTTGTTTTCAATGAAAATAGATGTTGGGAAAGCATAAAGTTCCTCATCGGTTTTACACGATGTCGTTAGAAAAATACTTAGCAGGATTACTACCAAGAATAAGTTGCTCTTTTTCATAGTTGATTTGTGTTAATGACGGAGGGCTTAGTTATTTCAAGGGTATTTTTTTCTTCAATACAAAATCCCAATTTGAATGGATTTATTTTATGCAAATACGCATAAAATAAATGATGAATTTTTCTTGTAAATGTATATTAAAGTTTGCAAATTATTAAAACACACATATCCACTAATTCTTTAATAGTATTCACCGTTAAAAAATGTTCTCATGCTTACTAACGGAAAACTCAAAGAGCTACGCCTAAATAGAGGTTTCAAACAACAGAACGTTTCAATCTGCACAGGTATTCATCAATCTCGCATTTCTCGTTTTGAGAACGGAAAACTCAGCCCTACTTTGGAAGAAGCCAATAAAATATTGTCATGTTTTGGTTTGAAGGGCGTATTTAGTTTGGAGGAGTTTAAATAATAACTCCTTTAACGCTCTACCGAATCGTAAACCGCCAAAAATCCCCAACATCTGTAAAACTTTCTCCCTGATTTTGGTTGGGAATTACTTGTTGTCCGAAGCCAATGTAAAGGCTTCTGTCGATGATGAGGGGAAGTAAGTTGAGCGTTCCCGTGCCTGGGTAAGTAGCAAACGGTCTCCAAATATTGGTTGTGGGGTCATATTCCCAAATATCTCGCAAGCCTCTGAGGGTTTTGGTTGATTGCCCAGCCCCGTAGTAGAGTTTTCCTTTGTAGACAAACGACACTCCTCTCCTACGGTTTTCACCTTTGAAAACTGCCATTGATTTCCACTGATTGGTGGCGGGTAGATATTCGTAAATAGCACCTAAATCATCATTCCAATCGTTGGATTCGGGCAAAACAAAAACTCTATTGCCAGTTTCAAAACTAATAAATTTGGCATCTTTGGCAACTGGAACGGTGTTTATTACTTCCCATTGAAAATTCCTACTTGCATATCGCCAAAGTCTTCCTTTACTGGTATTTTCCAAAACATAACCATCTGAGTCAATCCCAAAACTACTCGTAACGACTTCTGCCCCTGGGTAGGCAGGATTGAATAGGTATCCATCAACGCCCTCAAGTCTGAAATCTTTTAAAAAGAACTTTTTCCCATCGGCTTGCTTGTAATACCCTCCTCCTCTTAGGGTTACTTGCACGATTTTATCTGGCGTTTTTAAAATATAGTTAGCCTTGAATGCCTCAAAACGCATAGGAGCATCTTTGATAGTTTCTCTGTTATAAAATCTCAATTCCCAATCATCAACCCCAGGATAGAAGATAATGGTTTTGGCAATATTGGTGGCTTTATCAACGGCGTAGTAAAGAACGCCTCCGCCACTGCCCGAAAAAACACCCCCACTTGAAAGTACATAATTGCCCTGAGTTATGACGGGCGAAGGTAAAGCCGACCAATTAGGGTCATAATTTTGGGTAAAAACTATTTCGTCGGAACTGTAAGAAGTAACGCCCTCAGAAACATAATAAGCCCGTAAATAATAGGTAGTTCCTTGAACAAAATTATTCAAATTTAAGGTATAACTCACCACATTATTGATGCCCCCGACTGACTGTCGATTATCGGAAGTGGTCGGATTACTTTTTGTTGCCCACACTACGCCTATCTCCTTGATATTGAGGGGGTTTTGAGACGTAACAACCGTAACGCCTGCCACAGTATTGCTCGCAGCATAAGAAGAAGCGATAGAAACGAGTAACTTGCTGGTTGGTGCTACGACATCCGTTGATTCTCCGCAAGACATCATAAATGTTAGTATGATTGGGAGGAAATATTTTATCTTTTTCATTTGTTTATGATGTTTACTGAATCGTAAATTTCCAAAAATCTGTAACATGAGAAAAGCCTTCTCCTTTGTTTTCTGAGGGATCTACTTGTTGCCCAAAACCGATATAAAGAGAATTATTAATCACCAATGTAACTAAATTAAGTGTCCCCAAGCCAGGGTAATTGACAAACGGTTTCCAAGTATTAGTGGTTGGATTATACTCCCAAATATCCCGCAAGCCTTTGAGTGTTTTGGTTGATTGTCCTGCACCGTAGTACAGTTTTCCATTATAAACAAAAGACAATCCTCTTCTGCGATTTTCACCTTTGAACGCCGCCATCGGTTTCCATTGGTTAGTTTTGGGTAGATACTCATAGAAACCGTCTAAATTATCGTTCCAATCGTTGGATTCGGGCAAAATGAAGGCTCTATCACCTATACTAAAACTAATAAATTTGGCTTCTTTTGCCACTGGGACAGTACCTGTTTCATTCCATTCTGACCTAACCATGTTAAAACGCCAGAGTTTTCCTTTGCTGGTATTTTCTAAGACATACGGGGATGTGCCAATACCAAAAGTGCTTGTAGAAACATTTGCCCCAGGATAAGAAGGTGACCCAAAATTGGTAAATCCAACTATTTTGAAATCTTTACGAAAAAATCTATTTCCATTAAATTCTTTGTTGTACCCTCCACCTATAAGGGTAATATTATCAGAGTTCAACAAAAAGTCAGCGGTGAAAGGCTCAAAACGCATGGGTTCGGGAATGTCTCTAAAAAGTCTGGGGTCAGAATACGGGATAACCCATTTATCAGAACGTGGCGAAAAATAATTTCTTTTGAACAGATTGGTAGTTTTATCAACGGCATAAAAAGTATTTTCTCCATTATCTCCAAAAGAAGTACCTTCACTCGCAAGTATATAACTGCCTATGTCTATGGTAGGCGAAGGTAGATGTGTCCAAGTATTATCATAGTTCTGGGTTAAGGCTACTTCATCCGAATCGTAGAAGATAACTCCCTGATTAATATAATAAGCTCGTAAATAATAGGTTGTGTTAGGCGTTAAGTTTTCTAATTTATAGGTATATCCCCGAAGATTATTTACGCTTTTAGAAGATAATCGGTTGCCGTCAGTGGTTGTATTACTTTTTACTGACCATACCACACCCACTTCGTCCAAAAAAATAGGGTTTTGGGAAGTAACAATACTGACCTCCGCTGTGGTGGGACTCATGGAATAAGCGTAAGTAATCGTTGTAAGCATTTTACTGAATGGTATTACCCTTCTGTCCTCACAAGACATCATAAATACCAGTAGGATTGGATAGAGATATTTTATTTTTTTCATTGTTTTTGTATTGAGTAGTTATCAGTTACTGGTTATTAGTTATCAGTCAAAAATCTTTAACATAACTAATAACCAGTAACAAATAACCAGTAACTAATAACCAAAACTACCACCCCGTCGGATTCTCAGTAGCATACACTGAAAATGGATAAGCCAAAATACAATCACCCTCTGGAACGTATAAAGGACCGCTAAAACTAAAAGCCAAGACTGTTTGTGTAGTTGCATTGGCTTCGGTACGCCTGCGAGATACTCCCGAGACTTCAAAATAACCCAAAGCAATATCTTGCGGATTGGTGGTACTGACCACATTTCCCGTCAAAGAGGCAGGAAGCGGATCAAAAATAGAACCTGTCCGTTGTTGTTGGTCTTTATAACGAGTCCAAAACAAATAAGCATCCTTTGAAATCGTAAATTGTTGAACTTCCATAAGATGTTTTCCGATGGCATAAAAGGGTGAACGAAAGACAGGACGATTTTTAACCGAATTTCCATTTACCAAAAGGTCTGAGAAAACATTAACGGAATTTTCTCGTTTCAGCACCCAGCATCTATTACAGCAACGAGAGCCGCCAAAGCCTACAACCACACCCGTGGACTGTCTGATATGAAAACCCGAAGCTGTCCAGCGGTAATAATTTTCTATTTCAACGGGGTCTTTAAAACTCGCCGAAGCCTGAAAACCTGGACTTCCTGTTTGCTCAAAAGTAGCATCAAGATTCGTTACGGGTACTGCCGAAGGCATTTTTTGAGAAGCTGACTGAAAAGTTCTCCCGTCTGGCAAAGTAATAAAAATACTGTACGAAACGCCTTCTTTGCCCGCCCATTGTCGATTGTTGGGTCGATAAAATCCCAAATCGTCGGGCGAAGGACGAAAAACCGTAACTTCTGAGGTGGAACTACGCACTTCTACATAAGCACCTTTCAAGGGTTCTACGCTATTGGATGTACCAAAAGAAGTAGTTTGGGAGATTTTTAATGATACAAATTGAGGGTCATTGGTAATTAATCCCTCCACTACCATTTTCTGGGTTTCTTGGCGTAGTGGCACATCTATTTTATCAAGACAAGACGATAAAAAGCAAGTCATCGACCCTAAAACTATTATTTTTATGATATTTTTCATCTGAAAATTAAATTCGTTTGTTTATGTAATACTAACTCACCCCACCCAACCCTCCCCTTGAAGGGAGGGTTGGGCGGGGTGAGTACAATCTACCAATATTTAGTAATCGTAATGGAAGGCACAATTGTCCCCAAAACTGATAAACGATAGGCTTGTCCCGACTCTAAATATTGCTTGAAAAATATAGAATAAGGATTCTTTTGGGCGTATAAATTATAGAGCGAAACATTAATTATATTATATTTCTTCTGGGTTTTATTCCTACGGCTATCTCTCGAAAAGGACACATCCCAACGGTGAAAATCGGGCAAGCGGTCAGCATTACGTTGCGTATAATTAAAAATTAGGCTTCCATTATAACTATATTGTCCGTCAGGATAAGTGATGGGTCTGCCCGTTTGGTAGGTAAAAGTGCTTGAAAACGTCCAGCCTTCACCAATATAAAACTGCCCTAAGAGATTGATATTATGAGGTTTATCGTATAAAGAAGGAAATTCTCGCCCTTGATTAATTTGCTCAGAAGCATACGGCGAAACCACGTTCACCAATGACCTCGACCATGTATAACTGATGCCTCCCGTGAACCTTCCTTTGTTTTTCTGGATACTTACTTCCACGCCATACGCCTTACCATTTGCTGAGAGTAATTCTGTTTCAAGATGATTATTGAGCAACAACGAAGCCCCGTCTTTGTATTCAACTAATTGACTCATTTTTTTATAAAAACCTTCTACGTAAAACTCAAAAGTATTATCCTTGAAATTGCGGAAATAACCCAACGAAACTTGGTCGGCAACTTGTGGTTGGATATAACGATTACTCAATTTCCAGTAGTCAATCGGAGAGATTGCCGTGGTGTTTGAGATTAGAGAAATATACTGTCGGGTACGATTAAAGCCAGCTTTAATAGACTGATTATCAGACAATTCAACCTTCAACGATACTCTTGGCTCAAAGCCATTATAACTCGCAGAGGATTCCCCACTGGCAAATTTTAAGGTATCGGTAATATTGGTTACATCACGGGGTTGATTTTCTTTATATCGAAAGACATTGCCTTCGCTGGTATTCATAAATTGGGCAAAACGTAGCCCTGCTTGCAAAGAAACCCGTTTACCAATTTTCCATTCATCGCTCAGATATACGGAGGATTCCTGTCCCAATTCGTCCGTGAGACTCTTGGTAATCGCCGAAGAATTAGCACTGGTAGGAGCAATACTACCAGGCGAGAAACGGTAAAAAATGATACCACCACCTGCTTCAAATTTATGATTTTTGAGTTGATACAAAAAGTCTGCTTTTACTTCGTGATGTCGGTTTATGGATGTCAATTGATATTCTAAACCAGTCGTCAATCCGTTTACGCCATACGTATAATGGCTCAAAATTCCTTTGATAGAGAAAGAGAACTTTTCACTCAAAAACGTACTCCATTGCACCGTAGCGGCAGTTGAACGCCAAAAGTAGGAAGTGTCTTCTGGAAATTTAAAGTTATCACTACTCTGATACCCCGTCAATTTGATGGTATGTTTATTAGAAAGTCGATACTGAAAAGCCACATTAGCATCGTAAAAAGAGGCGGTGCTTCCTTCCAATCGTCTCGGCAAAGCTCCCAATACCAAATTTGGGTAAGCCAATCGCCCCGATACCAGAATTGAGCCTTTGCCACCACCAAAAGGTTGTTGAAACAAGACATTACTGCTGATTGGTCCTATGCCAACGGCTCTTTTGGTTTCGGTGGTGGAGGTTTTGGTGGTAATGTTCAAAAGCGAAGAAAGTCGCCCACCGTACATGGCGGGCATTCCAGCTTTGTAGAGCGTGGCAGTTTGGACGGCTTCGGCGTTTACACTGGTAAATAATCCTAATAAATGGGACGTATTAAACAAGGGGGCATCGTCCAAAAGCACTAAATTTTGATCCACTTTTCCACCTCTTACATTGAACCCACCCGCTCCTTCGCCCACGGTGGTTACGCCTGGTTGAAGCGTGAGAGCTTTGATAATATCGCCTTCTCCGAAGACTATGGGCAGTTTTTTGAGGTTCTGGATATTCAATTTAATAATCCCCGACTCTGTACTTTTGATATTATCTTCGGCTTTTTTGGATTTCACTTCCACTTCGTCCAGCTGATTGTTTTTCTCCGAAAGTTCAAGCGTAACTTCAATCTCTTTTTTCAGATTGACGTATTTAGACTTGTTGGTATATCCTACCGCTGTGGCTTCCACCACGTAATCGCCAGGGGGTAAAACCTGCGAAAACTTGCCGAGACTATCTGCAATAAAATCCTTGTAATCAACCCTTACGTTGGTATAATCGCCATTGACAACCCGCTTGACCAACTTCTTGACCGAGACCGTTGCAAACGAAATGGGTTTCTGAGTATGGTAATCCTGAATTGTCCCTGAAAGTCTAATTCCTTGGGCGTAGGACTGAGTTGTGAAGCACCCAAACAGGATTAGGATTGTTATGAAAAATGGTATTTTTTTAAGCATCATGTACGTCGGTGAAAGATGTGAGGAGCTAATATACAAATGTAAGTTATTAGGGTTGTTTGTGAATATTATTAATGAAAAATTATGGGTGAGGTCTTTATCTTTAACTTGACGGAGAACCTCACCCCCGACCCCTCTCCCGTGGAGAGGGGCTGGGGGTGAGGTTAAAATCTGCAAATCTTCATACATCATTATTTCTTATAAAATGTTAAAATCACGTCAATCCTAATCCAAAATTCAAATAATTGTATAAATTTGAACAGTCAATTCATTTTTAACAACATCTAAAAAATCTTATGAAATCAACCATCGTTTTACTCGTCATATTTAGTCTTTCAGTGAAGGCTCAAAAAAAAGATTCGTTATTAATTGATAACGTCAAACAAGCCAATGATGCGGCTCGTTTATCAATGGTCAATGACCAAATTAATAGTCAAACTGGTGGTGCTTATCACGCCAGTATTCAGCCTTTTGATACTCGTTACGAAGGCGTAAAAGGTACTTATTATTTAGTACCGATGTGGTTGGAAGGGGATTTATACGGAAACGCAGGCAAATTGGTAGCCAGTCGTGTTTCGATAAAATACGATGCTCTGAACAAAGAGGTTATTCAAAGAAATA
>JAYUOX010000121.1:0-5257 GCA_043760595.1 Cytophagales bacterium | reverse complement strand
CGCTCTTTTGAGTAGGATTTATTACCATTGGAAAAATAGTTAATTGTACCCGTTGAACCATTGGCATATTTCAAAAGTATGGTCGCATTATCCGTATTTTCACTTGGGTTTTCACCCATTGCATTCATACATACTGATACCACCCTACTCCCTGTCAAAAACGTTATCAAATCTATAAAATGGCAGGCTTCTCCAATGATTCTGCCGCCACCCACTTTTAAGTCATGTACCCACGAATTGGTTGGAATATTTCCCGCATTCATCGTGGCGATAACATTCATCGGTGCTGTCCCCAAAAGCGATTTCATTTTCTCGACATGAGGAGAAAAACGACGATTAAAGCCCACAATAACAGTTTTTGACTGTTTTTGATATGCCTCAATTATCTGATTAAGCTCCTCACTATTCAAGGCTAAGGGTTTTTCCACAAACACGTGCTTGTTAGCAATCAATGCCTTTTGTGTCATCAAAGCGTGTTGATTATGGCGAGTCGTAATCATTACTAAATCAACCTCTTCGTCTTTTAGGATTTCTTCGTAATCAGTGGTGCTAAAAGAAATTTTATGCTTTTTTGCCAACGATGTTCCATTCAATCCTCCTGCACTGGCAATGAATTTTGCTCTTACTTTGAGTTTATCCAAAGTAGGTAAAATGGTCATTTTCGTAAAATTCCCTGCCCCAATGATACCAATAATTCCTCTACCTCCCGATGCTTTATTTTCAGAAATCTGAATGGTATTTTTGTACGAAATCTCTTCTGAATATTTTAATATAGAAGCTACGGATTTTGATTTTCCTATTTCACTATAAATCTGTTCAAAATCAGCTAAATCAACGATTTCTGTAATGAGTGGTTTTACTTTAATTTTACCCGTTTTAATACTGTAAAGAATCGTCTCAAAATTTCGTTTTTCTGTCCACCGAACAAATGGAAGCGGATAATCAATTCCTTTTTGTTCATATTCATCATCATATCTGCCTGGTCCATAAGAACATGAGACTTGAAAACTTAATTCTTTTTCATAAAAATCTGCCCGCTTGATGTCCAAACCTATCACACCGACCAAAATAATCCTCCCTCTTTTGCGAGACATTTGAGCAGCATTTGCAATAATGTCATTACTTTTATTGGAAGCAGTTATGATAATTCCATCAACGCCAATTTGGTTGGTTAATGAAAGAGCTAATTTGACAGAATCTGTGCCGTCGGATAAGTTATAGGCTTCTACGCCCTTGCTTTTCGCTAACTGTATTTTTTGTTCGTCAAAATCAAAACCTATGACTCTACAACCATTGGCAATCAATAATTCTGCCGTGATTAAGCCAATTAAACCTAAGCCACTCACCACAATTGTCTCGCCAAAAGTTGGGTTTAACAAACGTATCCCTTGCAAACCAATTGCCCCAATGACGGTAAAAGTAGCTTCTTCATCCGACACATTATCAGGAATCTTGGCTACTAAATTTTGAGGAACGCAAACGTATTCAGCATGATTACCATTGGATGCTACTCTATCGCCAACTTTGAAAGTTGTTACGCATTCGCCAACGGCAATGACTTTTCCGACATTGCAATATCCCAATGGTAAAGGTTGGTCTAATTTATTGAAAACCGCTTCCAAGGTAGGGAAAATGCCTTCGGTTTTCATTTTATCTAAAACCTGTTGTACTTTATCGGGTTGTTGTCGGGCTTTTTGAATGAGGTTCGCTTTGCCAAATTCTACCAACATTTTTTCCGTACCCAATGAAACCAAACTTCGAGTGGTCTGAATCAAAACAGCCCCTCTTTTGACCTGAGGGGCTGGTAATTCTTCTAATATCGTTGCTCCTGTTTTAAAGGATTGGATGATTTGTTTCACTTTTTTAGCTTTGAGAGATGAGTTTTGAGTCTTAAGTTTAAAATTTCTGACATTTATTCTCTATCATCTATAATCTAACCTCTACTTACAACCTTGCATCAACCGCATTTTTATCCCAAACAGATTTAATATCAAAAACTACGGCATTGTTATTTTTGAGGTTTTCTAAATCTAAATTGATATATTCTTTATGAGAAACTGCCAAAAGAATGCCGTCATATTTCTCTTTTAATTCTGATACAATGGATACACCATACTCTTCGTGTACCTCATGTTTATCCGCCCAAGGGTCATGTACGGTAATGTCCACACCAAATTCTCTTAATTCATTATACACATCAATCACTCTTGAATTACGAATATCAGGGCAATTTTCTTTGAAGGTTATTCCCAAAATCAGAACTTTACTCCCTTCAATTTTATGACCTTTTTTGATGAGTAATTTTATCAATTTATTAGCCACAAAAATACCCATGTTATCATTGACTCGTCTGCCTGAAAGTATCACTTGTGGATAATAACCCAAACTTTCAGATTTATGAAGTAAGTAATAAGGATCTACGCCGATACAATGTCCTCCCACTAAACCTGGTTTGAACTGTAAGAAATTCCATTTTGTACCTGCCGCTTCCAAAACCTCAGAAGTATCAATTCCCATTTTGTCGAAAATCAATGATAATTCGTTTACAAAAGAAATATTTACATCTCTTTGTGCATTTTCGATAGCTTTACTGGCTTCGGCTACTTTCAGAGAAGTTGCTTTGTATGTCCCAGCTTCGATAATTGAACTGTATAAATCATCCACAAAATCAGCAATCTCAGGTGTTGAACCAGAAGTTACTTTTTTGATTTTGGTGAGGGTATTTATCTTATCTCCTGGATTGATTCTTTCGGGTGAATATCCACAAAAGAAGTCTTGATTAAACGTCAAGCCACTTTCTTTTTCCAAAACTGGCACACAGTCTTCTTCTGTACAACCAGGATAAACGGTTGATTCATAGATAATTACATCATTTTTTTTCAAAAAATTTCCAATCGTTCTACTTGCCGCAAGAAGGGGTATTAAATCTGGTTTTTTAAACTTATCAATCGGCGTTGGGACAGTTACAATGAATATATTACAAGTTTTCAACTGTTCTTTATCAGAAGAAAATGATAGATTACGTACTGACTTTAATTCATCAGAGGTCATTTCTTGCGTCCTATCGTAACCACTTGTAAGTTCATCAATCCTTGTTTGATTAATGTCAAAGCCCAAAATATTATATTTTTTTCCAAACTCAACGGCAAGGGGCAAACCAACATATCCGAGACCAATTATGGCAATTTTGATGTTTTCGGGTTGGGAAATTTTATACATGAATATTTTTTTCTTTGAACTACTTGATAGAAGAGCTAAACGATTTTAATAATATTTAACGAAGCGGAGTACAAATGTACGACTCTAAGCGTTAAGTATCAAAACTCTAATTTCGATTTTTATTATGCGGTTGTTTTGAATTTCTAATACAACATCCGAAACTTAATCGTATTATCAATATCCTTTAATTCCGCCACGATTTCATCAGCGTATTGTTTGGCAATATCTGTGATTACGTAACCTATTTCATTAGTAGTCTTCAAATATTGCCCTATGATATTGACGTTATATTTGGCAAAAACGTTGTTGATTTTTGCTAAAATCCCAGGGACGTTTTGATGAATGTGCAATAAGCGATGAGCGTCTTCCAAAGGTGGTAATTGTAGCTCAGGGAAGTTTACAGAGCCATACGTGCTACCATTGTTCATAAATTGCAACAATTTACTTGGCACAAATTCGCCAATATTTGCCTGTGCTTCTTCGGTTGAACCTCCTATGTGTGGGGTCAAAATTACTCTTGGTAAACCTCGCAATTCGTTCAAAAACTCTTCGTCATTCGTCTTGGGTTCGTAGGGAAATACGTCCACGGCGGCACCCCAAACTTTCCCAGATTTTAGGGCATTTACTAAGGCTGGAATCTCCACGACGTGTCCACGAGAAAGGTTTACGAAAATTACGTTGTCTTTCATTTGGGCAAATTCAGGTTCGCCAATGATGTTTGAGTTCGATTTACGTCCGTCCACGTGTAAGGAAATAAAATCTGAGATGTTTAGTAAATCTTGTAAGGTTCGACATTTTTTGGCATTTCCCAAAGCTAATTTATCAACAATATCGTAGAAAAACACTTCCATTCCCAAGGCTTCGGCAATCACAGAAATCTGCGTTCCGATGCTTCCGTAGCCTACTAAACCCAATTTTTTACCTCTGATTTCGTAAGAATTTTTGGCTGATTTATCCCAAACTCCTTCGTGCATTTTGTTGGATTTGGTGACAATATCACGGGTCAACATAATCATTTCACCAATTGCCATTTCTACTACTGAACGAGTATTTGAGTAGGGAGCGTTGAAAACGGCAATCCCACGGCGTTCACATTCGTCCAAATTGATTTGGTTGGTGCCAATACAAAACGCTCCGACAGCCATCAAACGGCTGGCGTTTGGGTGTTCCAAAACTCGTTTAGTAAGGTTAGTTTTTGAACGTAAACCTAAGATAGAAACGCCCTTAATTTTCTCGATTAACTCGTCTTCATCCAAAGCACCTTTCAATAATTCTACTTGAAAACCCTCTGATTTGAAGGATTTTACGCCATTGGGATGGACGTTTTCCAATAGTAAAACCTTGATTTTTGATTTTGGGTAAGATTGAGCCCTATTCAAATCGTTGATGTAGAGAAACTCATCAAAGGAAGCCACTACTTCATCGGCTACGTCAGTTACTTTTTTACGAGAAACGTTTTCGGTAAAGGCAAAAAACTTGTTTGCTAAACCAGATTCACGCAGTTCGTAATCGGTATAGCCGTCCCCGATGGCATATATATCTCCCTCAAAATCAAGAGCTTGCAATAATTTTACTTTGCCTTTGTCTTGCGAAAGAAGATTACTTTCGTCATAACCCGTGATATTTCCATCGGCATCATAGACGAATGTATTGGCGTAAATATTTTCTTCCAAAACGCCCATCGACATTGCCACGGGGACAATAAAATCCTTGAAACCAGAGGAAACAATGTAAACCGAAGCGGCATTTTCACGCAAAAATGCTTCGTTACGGGCGAATGAATCGGAGATTTTACCCATTAAAAATTCAATCAAATCCACTACGTGTGAGCGATTGGCGGGTAACAAGGCTACCCGTGCTTTGAGCGATTCGGCAAAACCGATTTCGCCAGCCATGCCTTTATCGGTGATGGCTTTGATTTCACCCACGATTTTATCACGGTCTTTGTGTCCTTTGAGGGCAATGGCTGCCAATTCGTCAAGTCCTTCTACTTTTGTAAAAGTTGAGTCAAAATCAATGACGTAAATAATTTCTTGTG
>JAYUOX010000120.1:0-5273 GCA_043760595.1 Cytophagales bacterium | reverse complement strand
ATTTTACCTGTGCGGGCGATTATGAATTGATGTTGAGGATTTTGTATAAAAATAAATCGTCTGCAAAATATTTACCTGAAACCTTGATGACGATGCGAAATGGTGGTACAAGTACTGCTTCGCTGAAACATAGATATGTGGCAAATATGGAAGACAGACGGGCTTGGAGGATAAATAATATCAAGCCCAAATGGTACACGCTTTGGTGGAAGCCTTTGTCGAAAGTTGTTCAGTTGTTTTTGAAGGATAAATAAAGTTTAAATATTAGCTACACGAAATGGTTTTACCTCAAATTTCTCCCAAACACCTTGTTGAATGTATGATTCTGAGTCTATCCAATTCTGTAATTCTTCTGGATTTTCAAATTGAAGAATCATGGTTGAGCCTATCATTTTTCCTTCGTCATTGAGCATTGCTCCTCCAATGATAAAATTTCCATTTTCTTTCAGTTTTTTTGCTCCTTCCAAATGGAAAGGTCTTACGCTCATGCGGCGTTCAAGGGCGTTTTCGTCTGTGCCATCGTAGGCTGTGATTAGATATTGATTCATGCCGTTCTAATAAATTTGTATTTATTCGCAAAATTATGAAATTATATGTGACTTTTTAAAATGAATATTGTCATATTTTATAGAACAGTGCAGAAGAGATTATTCTTCTCTGTCTTCTCGTCAGCACAAAAAATCCTCTCAAAACCTTCAAAATACTGCAGTCCCGACTCATTTTTTCTTACTTTTGTCTGTTTCAGTATATTTTTTCAACTTTTATGTATTTAATTACCATTTGACAACCTATTTTGTGCAAAAAAAATTGTTTTTTTGAATTTACTATCCATAATACTCATTGTCAATCCGCCGAATACCTGAAATACCATGACCCAACATTTAGTCCATTTTATTAAACAAATTGTACCTTTTACAGACGAAGAAATACAAAAAGCCTCCTACTTATTCTCAGATCATTTACTAAAAAAAGGTGAGCTTTGGGTTAAAGAAGGTGAGTTTAAATCTGAAATTCTCTTTATTAACAAAGGAATGTTACGCTCTTATTTTATTAAATATGAAACAGAGAGGACTTTTGATTTAGTTATTGAAAATCAAATCATTACATCGTCTGAATGCTACACAAAAGGGCTGCCCAGTAGAGATTTTATACAAGCTATTGAAGACACGCAATTGTGCATGATTTCGAAAGAAAATTTAGAGATTCTATTTGCCCAATCCGCAAAATGGGAAAGACTTACGAGATTAATTTTTGAAAGTTACATACTTGGACAAGAAATTAGGATTCGCTCATTTGTGGCTGAAACTGCCCAAGAACGATATGAGCGTTTGTCAACGGAACAGCCCGAATTATTAAAAAGAACGCCTCAAATATACTTGGCTAATTTCTTGGGTATAACGCCTCAATCGTTGAGTCGTTTGCGTAGAAAAATAGTTAAGAAATAAAAGAGGAAGGGAGATAGAAAAAAGAAGAAAGATTTACAAAATCACTTTTCTTTTATCCTATCTTCCTTCCTCTTTTTCAATTTCTCCTCATTGCCTACCAATTTAAAATCACCTTCTCAATCACATCACAAGCATCGTTCATTTGAGATTCTGTGATGACCAATGGCGGAGCAAAACGGATTTTATTGCCGTGAGTTGGTTTGGCTAAAAGTCCATTTTTTCTGAAAGCCATACACATATTCCAAGCGGTTTCCCCCTCTTCTGAATCATTGATTTCGATAGCATTCAGAAGTCCTTTTCCTCTCACAATCATCAGTAAATCAGGACGTTGAGTCTTGATTTGATTCATTCTTTTTCTGAATAATTGCCCCATTGCTTCGGCATTTTCTGAAAGATTTTCATCCTGAATAACTTTTAAGGCTGCCACAGTTACGGCACACGCCAGAGGATTTCCACCATAAGTTGAGCCATGTTCTCCTGGCTTAATGGTGAGCATAATTTCATCGTTACAAAGCACAGCAGAAACTGGATAAACGCCTCCTGAAAGTGCTTTGCCAAGAATCAAAATATCAGGTTTAAAATCCTCATGGTCGCAACATATACGCTTGCCTGTACGAGCGATGCCCGTTTGAACTTCATCGGCGATGAAAAGTACGTTTTTTTCTTTACACATTTCGTAGGCTTTACGCAAATATCCTTCGTCTGGCACGACTACGCCCGCTTCGCCTTGGATGGGTTCGACCATAAAACCTGCCACATTTGGGTCTTTCAAAACTTCCGCAAGTGCCTCTAAATCATTGTATGGGATAATTTCGTAACCTTGTAAAAGAGGACCATAATCCGAATAACTTGATGGATCGGTTGAAGATGAAATGGCGGCAATGGTTCGTCCCCAAAAATTCCCTGCGGCAAAAACGGTTTTGGCTTGGTCTTGGGCAATTCCCTTAACTTTATACGCCCATTTGCGGGTTAATTTCAAGGCTGTCTCCCCTCCTTCTGCTCCTGAGTTCATCATCAGGACTTTGTCATATCCGAAATATTCGCACATAAATTTTTCACAAATTCCTAATTGGTCATTGTAGAAAGCCCGAGAAGTTAGCGTGAGTTTTTGAGCTTGTTCAATCATGGCTTGCACGATTTTTGGATGGCAATGTCCCTGATTTACAGCACTATACGCTGAAAGAAAATCGAAATAAGGTTTGTTATCAACATCCCAAACGAATACGCCTTCGCCACGCTGAAGAACTACGGGCATGGGGTGATAATTATGAGCTCCAAAACGGTCTTCGAGCATGATGGCTCTGTCGGACTTTGATTGTTGAATTGTTGAAATTTGAACGGGCAACGTATTGCTTGTTGACATTTTTCTAATTGTTGAGTTGTTGAGTTGTTGAAACTCTAACAAGGTTTACATATTTATTCTTGAATTGTCTAATATAATTGATACACTGACGGGTTGATTTCACCCGCCAAATTTCAACAATTCAACAAGCGGAACGCCGCCCGTTCAAACTTCAACAACTAACCAATACCAAAGAGACTAATCACGTACAGGATTTGTACAAATACTGTGAGGATGCGGTGAATTTTGCAGAAATGACCGTAGAGAGAACTGGTAGTAAATACACGAACATCCGCCCGTTGGGCAAGCGTATTGTTGTGATGATATTTACTTTGAAATTGGTTCATTTTGCGTATTTGAATCCTCAAAAATACGAAAAAATAAACATTTCCCAAGAAGTAACGTTTTGAATTTGATGGAAAAGATAAGCAAAACTAAAAAAGAAGCTACCCGCAATGGATTGTTACCCGAAGATTTCTACTTGACTTCGGAAGGGTTTATGGTCTTCACAGAAACCTACCACTTGAAGCGAGGGTATTGTTGTAAAAATGGCTGTAGGCATTGTCCTTATGGGTTTCGGAAGGAAATAGTTTGATTTCATGTTTGTTGTTTTACAAAACATTTGTGCTAATTTTGGGATTGTATTCCGCTTCCTAAATACAACCACAACGCAAATTAAACTCAAAAGCCCTCAATTTGGAGGTAAGAGGCTACATTATTATGAAGAAAAAACTACTAATTTTACTTTTCGTTACTTCTTGTTGGCAAGTTTCAGCCCAATTAAAAATCTCCACGACGGCTACAAATTTATGTGAAGGCACAGATGTTACTTTACAAATGACGGGTATTCCCGCTAACGCAAATGTGCAATTTCAAAAAGATGGAACTGATTTTTTACCTTTCAACGTTAATGTCGCTATTCTAAAATCCGCACTGCCAGGAAATTACTCAGCCAAGGCATTTAGTAAGGATGTCAAATGGAGCAAGAAGAGCCCTGCTATTGATTACAATGGCTTAAACGATATTTTCTTTGTGAATGCAAAGGTTGGATATGCTGTTGGTCGGGGAGCAACAATTATAAAAACCATTGATGGCGGAACTACTTGGAAAGAGCAAAGTGCACCAATAATAAATTATCCGCTTCAATCCGTTTATTTTATAAATGAGCTTTCTGGTTGGGCAGTTGGAAATTTTGGATTGGTTATTCGTACAATTGATGGAGGAAATACTTGGAGAGATATCAGAAGAGACATTGGTTTAAATAATAATACTGATGATTTCTCTAATGTTCAGTTCATTGATTCAAAAGTGGGTTTTATTGTTAATATTCTTGACAAAATTTATAAAACAACAGATGGTGGAAATACATGGACTTCTGCCACCAGTGGTAACTATGAACTTATTTTCAAGTCGTTTTTCGTAGATGCCAATACTGGTTTTAAAACTGATTATGCAGGAGAAATCAAGAAAACAGTTGATGCGGGCAAGACATGGAAAACAGTTTATGACATAGCAATTGATGACCCTAAAAGAGACAACTCGAATAGACTTTTCACATCTATATATTTTTTGGATAAGAATACAGGATGGGCAGTGGGTTACGGTGGACTTATGATAACAACCAATGACGGTGGCAAAACATGGAGTAAGAGAACAGGTGTGAACGATGGTCTATTTTTTCATAGTATTATCTTTACCGATGTTAACAATGGTTTGGCAATGAGTTTTGGGGCTGAGTTTTTACAAACAGCAGATGGAGGCAAAACATGGATTTTAAAAAGTTTAGGATTAAGTGCCAATACTGAAAAGGCTACTTTTTGGGATAGTAAGAACGGTTGGGCAGTTGGGACTGACGGTGTTGTTATTAGAACTATTAACGGTGGAGCAACTTGGGAAAAGCTAAGAGGAAATTCAGAAACTTATGCCGATGTTACCTTCATAAATTCACAAATTGGGTTCAGAGTTGGAAACTACGGTTTAATTGAGAAAACAATAGATGGGGGTAACACTTGGAAATCACAAATTTCAACAACTCCTGACTACCTTCAACAAGTTCAATTTTTAGACGTAAATACGGGTTGGGCATTTGCCTATGGAGGAGCTTCTGTTTTAGTAACCACAAATGGTGGAACAACTTGGAAAAGCCAAAAATCATCAGTAAACAAACAGACATTGAACTACTTTAAATTTATTGACTCAAAAAATGGCTTTGCAGTGGGAGGTGGATCAACCATTGCAAAAACTACGGATGGTGGAAATACTTGGAGTCAAGTCAAAACAACGCTTGATTCCAATTCAAGGCTGACTTCTATCTTTTTTCAAGATTCAAAGAACGGGTGGATTACTGGAACAGGTGGAACGATTATAAAGACAATTGACGGAGGAATTTCTTGGACTCAAGTAAAATTAGATTCAAAATATGCGTATTTTTATTTCACATCATCGTATTTTTTTGATGCTAAAAATGGCTTAGTCGTTGGTCTTGG
>JAYUOX010000119.1:0-5281 GCA_043760595.1 Cytophagales bacterium | reverse complement strand
ATCCCAAATCCCAAATCCCAAATCCCAAATCCCAAATCCCAAATCCCAAATCCCAAATCCCAAATCCCAAATCCCAAATCCCAAATCCCAAATTTACTTCGACCTAATCGCAATCACAGGGTCAAGGCGAGCGGCTATCCATGCAGGAATAATACCCGAAATTACCCCAATAACCATTGAAGTGATGATTCCTCTGACCATATTTGGATAAGTCAAAACTAATTTCAGTGAGCCTAAATCCAGAAAAGAGAGGAGGAAAACTAAAAATATTCCAACGATTCCACCTAATAAACTCAAAAAGACAGCTTCAAAGAGAAATTGGAACAAGATAAAATAATTCTTTGCTCCCAATGACTTCTGAATTCCGATAATATTTGTTCTTTCTTTGACCGATACAAACATAATATTAGCAATTCCGAAGCCGCCCACTAATAGCGAAAACATGGCAATAATACCTCCACCAACGTTTAAAGCTCCAAATATTCCGTCAAAAAACTTCGTTAAACCGTCTAAACGATTAATTGAAAAATTGGCTTCTTGGGTGGGTTTTAAGCCTCTTCTGCTCCGCATCATTCCTGTAACTTCTCCCTCCAAAATCTCTTGTCCTTTATCAGCATCAAAGGCTTTCATGGCAATATCGGGTTCAGGTTCGTCTTTTTGAAATAGACTCGAGTAGCTCGTATATGGAATATAGGCACGTTGGTCAGGAGAGCCTCCAAAACTCAATAAATCCTCGCCCTTTTTTTTCATAGTGCCAATTACTTTGAACTTGATTCCATTGATTTTCATGGTCTGATCAACGGCATTCGCAATATTTGGGAATAATGCTTCCTTCACTTCCGCCCCTAAGATTACGACAAAAGCAGAGTTGTCAGTTTCATTTGTTAAAAAATAACGACCAAATTCAACGGGTACTTCCGAGATTTTATTATAGTCATAACTCACGCCAGTCAGACGAGTTTCCATACTATTATTGCCATTTTTCAAAGTGGTTTGTCGTCCATCCAAAATAGAAATAGCTTGGGCATTTTTTACATTATCGACCATAAATTTATAATCATCATATTTCATGTTGGGTCGGTTCATGTATTTCCACCACGGAAAATTATTAGAAAATACCCAGGGCCATTTTCCAACGTAAATTACTCCTTTACCAAAAGAATCAATTTCGCTGGTAATGCCAGCATTCATCGAATCGACGAAGGTGTAAACCGCCACGATGGAAAAAATCCCAATCGTAACGCCCAAAAGAGACAAGACAGTTCTTAGAATATTACTTTTGAGGGCTTGCCAAGCGAAACGGATACTTTCAAAAAGTTGTCGGAGAAACTTCATAATTATTTGATATTTTGAAATATAAATTTAGAATAACATTTCAATACTCACAACAAGGATATGACCAAAGGAGTTTAACAATAGGTTGAAAGGTAGAATAATGGTAAGATTGGAAAATAGTTGAAAGAAATTGTTGATTTCCGTAGCAAAATCCTAATTTTACGAATCTAATGTAGCACGGACAGCCTTGTCCGTAGTCAAAAAAGAAATCATTTCGGACAAGGCTTTCCGAACTACTAATCATGTCTTCAAAAATTACCATCACAGACTTCAAAATCTTGCAAGAATCTTTTGCAGGTGAACTATATTTTGATAATTCTACGCTTCATAATGCCCAAAAAATCTTGTATTCAACGGATGCTTCGGTTTATCAAGAAAAACCTTTGGCAGTTGCCATTCCACGAAATATTTCTGACTTAAAAAAACTGATAAAATTTGCGAATGAAAACCATGTTACCCTGATTCCACGTTCGGCGGGTACGTCTTTGGCTGGACAAGTGGTGGGTAGAGGAATTGTGGTAGATATTTCAAAATATTTTGATAAAGTTATTGAAATTAATAAGGAGGAAAAGTGGGTAAAAGTGCAACCTGGTGTGATTAGAGACGATTTGAACGTAATTTTGAAACCTTACGGACTCATGTTTGGTCCTGAAACTTCAACTTCTAATCGGGCAATGATTGGTGGGATGATTGGTAATAATTCGTGCGGATTACATTCAATTGTTTGGGGAGATACTCGGGGTAATTTATTGGAAGCAAAAGTATTATTAAGTGATGGTTCAGAATCAGAATTTAAAGAAATAAATAGACAAGATTTTTTTGCAAAAGTCAATCAACAGAACTTAGAGGGTGAATTGTATGGACAGGTTTTCAAGATGCTGAATAATCCACTTATTCAAGAAACGATTGAGGAAAGTTATCCCAAAAAGTCCCTCACTCGTAGGAATACGGGTTATGCCCTGGATATGCTGGGTGATAATGAACTCTTCAATCAAGAATCGGTCAAGCATTTTAATTTCTGTAAATTATTGTCGGGTTCGGAAGGGACTTTGGCGTTTGTTACGGAGGCAAAACTTAATTTGATTCCGTTGCCACCTCAACAAATTGCTCTGGTTTGTATTCATTGCGATACAATTCAGGATTCGTTGCAAGCCAATTTAGTGGCACTTCGCCACAAACCGATGGCTTCGGAACTGGTGGATAAATACATCCTTGATTTCACAAAGGGACATCCCGTTTATCATCAAAATCGCTTTTTTATCGAAGGTGACCCAGTAGCGATTTTGATGGTGGAATTTATGGCAGAAACGGATGAGGAATTGAATCAAATTACAAAAACGCTCATCGCTGATTTACAAAAAGAGAATATTGGTTACGCTTATCCCGTTGTAAAAAATGAAGACACAAAACCCGCTTGGGAGGTTAGAAAGGCAGGTTTGGGCTTGATACGGAATCTGAAAGGCGATACACAACCCGTAAATTTGATTGAAGATTGTGCCGTTTCTCCCGAAGATTTACCCGCTTATATTGCTGACTTACAGGAACTTCTGAAACGCCACAATACTAATGCTTCGTATTATGCTCATGCAGGGGCGGGCGAGTTGCACGTTGAGCCAATGATTAATTTGAAGACTCTCGAAGGTAAAGAATTATTTAGAACAATTTTACAAGAAACAACCGAATTAGTTAAAAAATATCGAGGGTCATTGAGTGGCGAACACGGCGACGGACGACTCAGAGGTGAATTTATTGAAAATGTATTGGGTACGGAAGTTTTTGAATTATTGAAAGAAGTAAAAAATATCTTCGACCCAAAGAATATTTTTAATGCCAACAAGATTGTTAATACGCCTCCGATGAACGAGTTTTTGAGGTATGAGGCGGGAAAAAAGAACCTCGAAATTGCGACGTATTTTGATTTTTCAAACCAAGAAGGCATCCTTCGGTTGGCTGAAAAGTGTTCAGGCTCAGGCGATTGTAGAAAAACTGAGGTAACGGGTGGGACGATGTGTCCAAGTTATATGGCGACTCGTTTGGAGAAAGATACCACACGGGCAAGAGCGAATATTTTGAGGAGTTACCTAACCGAAGCCCCCCCCGCCCCCGAAGGGGGAGCTGTCGACATAAAGTTCAACTGGAAAATGGACGAAAAAGCTCCCCCTTCGGGGGCGGGGGGGGCTGAGGTCAAAGAAGTTATGGATTTATGTTTGTCGTGCAAAGGTTGCAAATCCGAATGTCCCTCGAAGGTAGATGTGGGCAAAATGAAAGCCGAGTTTCTACAACATTATTACGATGAACATGGTGTTCCTTTCAGAACAAAAATGATTGGAAATTTTACAAAATCTCAGGCTTTGGCATCTATTTTTCCAAGACTATATAATTTTTTTGTAACCAATAGTTTTACTTCAAATCTTACCAAAAAAATCTTGGGATTTGCTCCCGAAAGGTCAATTCCAACGCTTGGGAATATCACGCTGAGAAAGTGGCAAAATGACCGTATCAAGATTCAGAAAAAGCGAGAAAAAAATAGCGTTCATTACTCAGCCGTAACTCTCGGGAAACGTCGTCCGCAAGGGAAAGTGTATTTGTTTTGTGATGAATTTACGAACTATAACGATGTAGAATTAGGGCAAAAAGCCATCATGTTATTGACCGCTTTGGGTTATGAAGTTCACATCCCGAAACACATTGAAAGTGGGCGAACTTATCTCTCAAAAGGCTTAGTAAAAGAAGCTAAACGTATTGCTATTCAGAACGTTAGGATGCTTTCGGAGGCGATTATAGATAATTCGCCAATCTTGGGAATTGAGCCTTCCGCTATCTTGACTTTGCGTGATGAATACCTTGAATTAGTACCTGATTACCTCCACGCCGATGCGGAAAGAGTAGCGGAAAATTGTTATTTGATTGATGAGTTTTTAGCCCAAGAGGTTGATAAGAAGAAGATTACCAAAGACCTTTTTAAAACAGATAAAAAACTTATAAAATTGCACGGACATTGCCATCAAAAAGCCCTGTCTTCGATGATTCCAACCAAGAAAATTTTGTCTTTGCCCATTAATTATGAAGTGCAATTAATTCCCTCGGGATGTTGCGGAATGGCAGGGTCTTTTGGGTATGAAAAAGAGCATTATGATGTGTCAATGCAGATTGGTGAATTGGTACTTTTCCCAACGATAAGAAAGCAAGCAGAGGATGTTATCATTGCTGCTCCAGGGACAAGTTGTCGTCATCAGATTATGGATGGAACTGGTCGAAAAGCTTTGCATCCTGTGGAGATTTTATGGGAGGCATTGTTGGGTAATTAATACTACCATTACTGTAGCTCGAAGTGGCACTTCGAGAATCCGAGTCTAATTTTATGACGCTTCTCGAAGCGACCGTCGCTCGGTGCCACTTCGAGCTACAGTATTTGTAACATTTATGATAAAAAAATACGCAATAATCGTGGCAGGAGGCACAGGTAGCCGCATGAAATCGGATATTCCCAAACAGTTTATCGAAGTAGGAGGACTCCCAATTTTGATGCATACCCTCAAACGTTTTAAAGAAGCAGATTCAGAGATTGAAATTATTTTAGTCCTTCCCGAAACGCAATTTGAGTATTGGGATGAGCTTTGTCAGAAATATAAAACCGTCCCTCATCAGTTAGTGGCAGGAGGGAAAACCCGTTTTCAATCGGGACTAAATGGCTTGAAAGTAATTGATAATGAGGGACTTGTGGCTATTCATGATGGAGTTCGCCCGTTTGTTTCTGTGGAGATTATTAATGAAAGCTTTAAAATTGCTTCCGAAAAAGGAACAGCCGTAGTGAGTGTGCCGTCCAAGGATTCCGTCAGAGTAAATGGGCAAGCCATTGACCGCTCGACAGTTAGATTAATCCAAACGCCCCAAACATTTCAGATTTCATTAATCAAAAAAGCCTTTGAAACCGAAGAGTTAAGCA
>JAYUOX010000118.1:0-5291 GCA_043760595.1 Cytophagales bacterium | reverse complement strand
CGGAAACCTGCCTCCTCAATCATTTTAATAATTGCCCCTGAATTACCATCTGCCACTGCATCTGGTTTAATCATCGTGAATGTTCTGTTAGTTGCCATGAATTGGTCTGTAAGTTGTAATGAATAAAAATTTCCACAAAATTACGTAACTATAACTGTTTTAGAAACCTTCACGTCTTTTTTGTGAAGATTTCTCCCTAACTTTGCACTTTATTTTAGGGGTTGGGGGTTAGGATTTAGGGGTTAGATACTTTTAGAGAAATTGTAAATTCAAATATACCATATTTGACTTGGATGAACTTCCCGAAATAACTCCGTTAGGGGTTAAACTTTCGGGAAGTTAAACAGTATTCTTGTCTTTGCAATTACCCTTAAAGAATGTAACTCAACGCAACCCCGCAACTATTTATATAATTTTTTGATGCAAAATCTGGAAGCCTTTCGTGAGTTAATCAATACGCCCCGAAACATCGTGATTACTACCCACTTCAAACCTGATGCTGATGCGTTGGGTTCGTCTCTGGGTTTGGCGGCTTATCTCAAAAAGAAAGGTCATAAAGTTTCAGTCATTACGCCTTCTGATTATCCAAAATTTATCGCTTGGATGTCTGGAAATGAGGAGGTTATGAATTATGAAGACTACAGAAATCGTGGGAAATATAATCAGTTAATTGCCAAAGCGGATATAATTTTTTGCCTTGATTTCTCAGTCTTGGCTCGTATCGAACAAATGGCGGAACAAGTCAGGCAATCCAAAGCCGTGAAAGTGATGATTGACCATCATACTTTTCCAGAAGACTTTGCTGAGTTCACTTATCACGACACCAAAGCCGCCGCAACAGCCCAGTTGATTTTTCAGTTAATTGAATTGATGGGCGATAAAGACCTTTTGGACGTACCTATGTGTGAGTGCCTGTACGCAGGCATTATGACCGATACGGGTTCATTCCGCCATCCAAGTACCACGCCAGAAGTACATCGCATTGCGGCAGATATTATGGAATTGGGCGTAAATACTAATCTCATTCACCGTAGAATTTATGACAGTTCAACGGTGGAAAGGATGAAGTTTTTAGGCTATGTTATTTCCAAAAAATTAGTCGTACTACCAGAATATCGAGTAGCGTACTTTACTGTGACGGAAGAAGAATTAAAACGTTTTAATTCACAAACGGGTGATACTGAGGGAGTTGTCAATTATGGATTGCAAATTGAGGGTATTGTAATGTCGGTCATCATCGTGGATAGACCCGAGGCAATCAAGATGTCATTTCGTTCGGTAGAAGAGTTTGCCGTCAATCAAATGGCTTCAAAATACTTCAGTGGAGGAGGACACAAAAACGCATCGGGCGGAAAAACCGTAGGTATAGGTTTGGAAGCAACTATTCAGAAATTATTAAGTATTTTACCAGAATATCAAGAGGCACTCTTGGCGGTGAAAAGTTAAGATTTATCATTCTGTCATCCCGACGAAGGAGGGAACTGTGATATAATTTTAACAGTTCCCTCCTTCGTCGGGATGACAGAATATATAAAAATATCAATTTCAAAACAAAATAACTAACGAATAATAAACAGAAAAATGTTCAAAAAACTAAGTGTAGCAATGCTTGCCGCCAGTATGTTGGTGGGGTGTAACAAAAACAAAATTGAAGTAAAAGAAGGCGTAAAAATTCAGTTTCATAGCCACGACGACAAAGCCAAAAAATTGAAAGAAGGTGACATCGTTTCATTCTTGATTCGTATCAAAACCAGTTCAGATTCATTATTACAAGAGCAAGTGGATAAATCAAAACCCGCTCGTGATATGGTTCAAGCCGCAGGAATCGCAGGTTATAAAGGTTCATTGCAAGACGGTTTGCGTTTGTTGTCGGTGGGTGATAGTGCCACTATTTACGTTCCCGTTGATTCAGTCGGCAAGTCTGGACAACAATTACCTCCATTCTTGAAAAAAGGTACGGACATCAAATACACGATAAAAGTATTGAAAGTACAGTCGAAAGCGGAGTTTGACAAAGACATGGCGGCAGAACAAATAAAATCAAAAGCCGATGCTGAAAATCGCAAAGCACAGTTACCACAATTAATGGCTGATTACGTTAAAAAATCGGGTATGGCTTTCAGTACAACTGCTTCGGGTTTACAATATTCTATTCAAAAAGAAGGAACAGGCGAAAGTCCAAAGAATGGCTATTCTTGTAAATGTAACTACGTTGGTAAATTTTTAGACGGTAAAATATTTGACCAAAATAAAGGCGTAGATATGCCAATCGGTGGAATGATTCCAGGATTTAATGAGGCATTGATGATGATGAAAAAAGGTGGAAAAGCAACCTTCTTAATTCCTCCAGCGATTGGCTACGGAGAACAAGGCGGAGGTCCAATCCCAGGGAATTCACCATTGGTTTTTGAAGTGGAATTGTTGGATTTCAAGGCTGGAAAGTAAATTAAGGAGATAGGAGGAAGGGAGATAGGAGAAGTTATACGCTTTTTCTGTCTCCCTTCCTCCTTGATTTCTTTTCTCCAAACATAGTTTTAACAGTTTTTAACTCCCAAAATCGCAATCAATTTTGTTATTTTGCGTTTTATTTAGAAACTAAATTACATCTCGTTCATCGAGATAAAGAAATGAAAATCAGATTATTACAAATTTTATTGTTTGTTACCGTTTTGGTATCGTTGGGTGGATGTCTTTCAAAAGTTGTTTTGGAAGACGACCTTATCGTACAACAAAACGAAGCCAAGATTCAGCAATATATAAGTGCCAAAAAACTAAACACCCAAAAAGCACCCAATGGTGTTTATTATGCCATTACCAAAGCAAATCCTACGGGAAGTACCATCAATTTTGGAGATACCGTGCGTTTACATTATGTCATTTCGACATTAAATGATGTCAAAGTGGATAGCTCTTCGGTACTTAAAAATCAGCCTTTTACGTTTTTTAATAATGGACGAAATACCAATATTTTCTTGAAAATGCTTCCTTACATGCGAGTGGGAGAGCAGGCGACTTTCATTTTACCTTCTGAATTGGCGGGAGATGCTCAGGCATTTCCAAATCTACCAGCCAATTCGCCTGTACGGTGTGATATTTCTTTTGTGAAAGTTTACAGTGAAGAAGTGGACATTGATAATTACGTAGTAAAAAATAAAATTGTAGTTACTGAAAAAATAGGAGTAGAAAGTATAAAAACGGGTTATACAAATTTTGTTAGGTACATAAAAGTAAAAGAAGGCGTAACAGACTTAATCAATGGCAAAGTTCTTAAACTGAAATACAAGGGCAAATTATTAAGTGGATACGTTTTTGATGAAAATATCAGTAAAACAGACTCCTTGAATTATACCGTTGGTGGTACTAACAATCTTATACAAGGCTTTTTGGAAGGCGTAAAGAAAATGAAATTGGGTGAAAAAGCAACCTTCATCATTCCATCTGGATTAGGTTATGGCACGACAGGTAGTGGAGGTAAAATTCCAGGAGAAGCAACCCTCATTTTTGACATAGAAATCGTAGCCCAAAAAGACAAATAACAACACTAACCATGAACAAAAACTTCATTTATATACTTTTCCTTGGGCTAATGGGCTTATTATCAGCGTGTTCTACCGCAGAACCAACCCCAAGTGCCGAAGTTTCAGCCGAAACTATATCAAAAATAACGGCTTACGGAACCTCAAAAGGATTAACATTTACCAAAACACCAGAGTCTGTTTTTTATACAATTTCTACTAAAAATGCCACTGGACGAGTACCAATAAACACCGAATATGTGAAACTGAACTATACTTTCACAAAATTGGACGGTACAATTTTGGATTCTTCGGCAGTAAATCGTAAAATATCGTACTCATTTTTATACAATTCAGCATCAACTTCTTTGCTAACTTACGGCGTGTCGTTAATGAAAGAGGGAGAAACTGCCACGTTCGTTTTTCCTACGACTACCACCTCAACAGAACCAGTAGCGATGAAAATTACTTTACTTTCAGCCCGTAACGAAACAGAGCAAATTGATGAGTACGTAAAAGAGAAGTTCCCTTCCTTTACCCTCAAAAAAACAATCTCGGGAATGCAGTATTTGATTACAAAAACAAGTGCATCAGGAGATACGGTAAAAACGAATAAGAACACTACTGTAACTTATACAGGAAAATTTCTATTTCAATATAGAACAACCGATGCTAACGGTTTTCCTATTTATACGGACAGATTTGATGGAGGTAGCTTCTCGTTTGTAGTTGGAACTGGTGCAGTAGTGCCAGGTTTTGATGAAGCTGCCAAGTTGATGAAAGTGGGAGATAAAGGCATATTTGTTTTCCCTTCTTCGTTGGGATATGGAACAGCTGGAAGTAGGGATGGCAAAATCCCTGGCTATACACCCTTAGTATTTGAAATGGAGGTTACTGCAGTAAAATAAGAATTACAAAAATATTCAAAAACAAAGCCTCCTCTTCACTGTGGAGGCTTTTTACTTTTAAAAACCATGAAAATTAAACTCTGTTTTGCCACCAACAACGCCCACAAATTAGAAGAAATCCAAGCAATTTTGGGGGATAGTTTTGAACTCCTAAGTCTCAAAGATATTGGTTGCAACGAAGATTTGCCAGAAACAGGTAACACCCTCGAAGCTAATTCTCTCCAAAAAGCCCAATACCTTTACGACCATTATCATGTGAATTGTTTTGCTGATGACTCAGGTTTGGAAGTTCACGCCCTCGGGGGTGAGCCTGGCGTGGATTCTGCCCATTATGCAGGTAAACAACGAAGCCATGCGGATAATAATACCTTGTTATTGAAGAACTTACAAGGTAAAACAGACCGTTCAGCACAGTTTAGAGCGGTGATTACGTTGATACAAAATGGTGTTGTAAATCAGTTTGAAGGAGTCGTAAAAGGGCAAATCGTGAAAGATTACAAAGGAATGGGAGGCTTCGGGTATGACCCGCTTTTTATTCCAGAGGGTTACGAAAAAACTTTTGCAGAAATGGAATTGGTCGAAAAAACCCAAATTTCGCATCGTGGAAGGTCATTTGAAAAATTGGTCGCATTTTTGGGGTAGATATTTTAGTTTCGGGACTGAGGTTACACAGAGAACCACAGAGAAAAATTAGAGAACCACAGGAACGCCTGCCGCAGAGAAAAATATCTCTGATAAACTCTGTGGCTCTCCTTTTTTAACTCTGTGGTTCTCTGTGTAACCTCAGTCTCGAAATTTTACATTTATATATCACACATTACCTTTCAAAATAAACCCGTCAAAATACCCAAATCATTAGGGGTACAAT
>JAYUOX010000117.1:0-5298 GCA_043760595.1 Cytophagales bacterium | reverse complement strand
GACAATGGATTGGTATTGACCAATCTGACGAAGCAATAAAAGCTATTAAAATTAAACTCGATTCAGTCAAAGGAGATTTATTTGTCTCAAAATCAGATTACAAACTGTTAGTTGAGAAAGAAGTCAAAATTAATAATGAGTTTGTTGAAATAGACTCAGAAATTCAGGGTCTGGTCGTAGCAGCCGATACGACCTATAAACTCGAAGAGTGTCCACTCGTTTTATGATTGTGCGAATGATTATAAATATCCGATTCACCATCCAATCGTGGTTTACCCGACTGTAAAGCACTCGGGTCGGGGAGCATCATGGTAGAAAGAATATAGACTGAATCAGTACTACTGGTGGTACAAAATAGCGACAATTGCGTTTGCAGATTCTGCCCAGAAGTTCCGTATTGAATGAGATAATTATCGTATTGCCATTTGACATTACCAGCGGCAGGAGAAATATCAAAACTATTGGCTCGGTATTTATTGAGGGTATTTTGTTCTTTCAACCAAGTTCTAAACATTCCATCAAAATCATCACGCCCCTTGACGACTTTCGTAATCATGCCACCTGCCGAAAGTGACCATCCCAAACCCACTTGGGTGGCTTCTTGTTCAACTTTGATGCCCGAAGGGTCATAATTAAGCGACAGCGACAAAGCCATTTTTCGAGAAGCCAAAGAAAGCAAAGGAATCGACACCTGAGATTTACCCGTGTAATAATTGACGGGCATTTGTGAAATCTGATGAAAAGCAGTGGCTTCGGGTGAGGCTTTCACCACTTTGGGCTGAAAGTTTCGGAGGGCTTCGCTTTGGTCATTGCTGAAATTAGTAAATGAATTATTTTTTAGGCTATCCTTTGGCGTTTTTTGAGCAAATACATTGAAAGTCAACAAGATACAGAGAATTGATAGTAGTTTTTTTCATGACGGTTTTGTTAATTGGTTTGAATTTTTAGACATAAAAATAGCGTGTCGTTACATTAACTTTACTTCCTGCGGGGGTCAAATTCCTTGTACGTAAAAGTCAAGTAACGCCCACGCAAGCATGAGCATTTACTTTAACTTTCCCTACGTACTTTTGAATTTTGACCTTTCAGGAAGTAGGATTTTTAAGCTAAACGCTAATAATATGTTCGATTTCTTTTTATTTTATCATGTTGCAACGTTAAGAAAAGATTTTAGTTTAATGGTAAACGCTCATCACTTTTATTGGGCTTTTTTATCAAGCGACAACAAAAATGCCTCAATCTTTCGACTGAGGCATTCTTACTAAATTCAAAATCTTACTGTCTCGGACGACCACCCCCACCCGCTGGTGCTGCTGGTGCGGCTTGCTGACCTCCGCCACCATCGCCACCGTCTTTCATGTCATCATTATTCACCGATTTCTTTTTCTTCTTGGCATCCACAAAACTAATCTTTCCGATACGGTAGCTGAACGTTACTTTGAAGTTCATATTACGCAAAGTCGTAACGCTATTTTGCGTAATCGTAGGCGAATCAATATTATTCTTAATCGTGAAACCATTGGGTGTAAAAAAGTTCTCCGCTCCGAAGCCAATACTTCCTTTTTTGTTTGGAAAGTCTCTCTTGAAACCTAAACTATAAATCCCAAAACCACCTTGATTTCCTTGGAGTTGCACTTGGTTTCCTCTATAAAACGAGAAGGTTTGTAAGCCCCAACCTTTACCAAAATTATAGTTTCCAAATAACCTAAAACTTGCTACCCAACCTTCATTTGAGGCATTATACAACGGATTTGGATTATTATTTTTCAATACGGTGTAATACAAATCCGTACCTCCACCGATTTGTAATTTACCCGCTGTTACGTTCATAAATACGTTCATTCCGTAGGCATCTTGGTTACCAATGTTCAGATAATTGGTCAAAATAATAGGTCTGGATTGTGCGTCAACGGTACTGGTACGCACACTCTCAATACCGCCCGTAGTATTACGCACAAAAAGAGCCGAAGTCAAGAATACATTTTTGAAAAAAGTATTAACCGTAAATTCATAATTATTAGTAAACTCAGGTAATAGATTAGGGTTTCCTTCCGTTACGTTCGATGGATTCGAGGCGTTTCTATTCGGGTTCAAGAACTGCAATGAAGGTCTCTGAATACGGCGATTGTAAGCTAATTTCAAAGTTGTACCACCTTTCAAACCCTTTGAGAGATTGATACTTGGTACAAACGTTCCGTAGTCGGCGATGTCAATATTTTGGCTTCCTTTGCCTTCCGAAACTTGGTTGGCATCAATACTGGTG
This sequence comes from Cytophagales bacterium, assembly GCA_043760595.1. Classification (GTDB taxonomy): domain Bacteria; phylum Bacteroidota; class Bacteroidia; order Cytophagales; family Spirosomataceae; genus Arcicella. The sequence continues at coordinate 3,035 of JAYUOX010000117.1, read as the reverse complement.
TATTCATAACGTCCTCCTACTTTCAGACTGTACTTCTTTTTGGTCGTGAGGGTGTATGAAAAATATGAGGCGGCAATGTTCTGATCATAATCCAACGAACCATTATTACCAATCTGTCTGAAATTGGAGTTCACGTTTCTAAAAATCCCTTTTCCACCAAACTCAATCATCTGTGTTTTACCGATAGGTGTCTGATAATCAAGCTGTAAGGTAGTTTCCTGATTAGAACTTGGGTTGGTATTAGTAATATCTGGAAGCCCCACGATTCTGTTCGTAAAATCATTTACCCGATTATTACGACTAAACTGTCCTGAAATGGTCAATTCTTGTTGGGGCTTTTTGAAGGTATGCGTATAATCAATATTCGCATCAACGTTATTAGAATTATCAATCGACTCCACATCACGGGTTGAAGAGCTAAACGGTAGGTCATTTTGGGACGATCCTCTGTAAATTTTCGTCAATAAATCATCCTGATAATTGTACTGATTTCTGGCTCCCAATTTCACCGAGGCAGTAATCGAATTAGATTTATCAATATCCCAGTCCCATCCAAATTGATAATTTCCGAATAATCCACTATTGCGAGTTTCTGCCCCTTGAACATTGGTGTTTTTTGTTCCGTCCGCCAAAGTAGTAATTTGGGTATTATCAAAACGACCATTGACGTTATAATTAGCTCGTCCAAAACCGCCCAACGAAAAGCCCATCGTTCCTTTACGGTAGTTTCCGTTCAGCGATAAATTACCCCCTCGGATTCCTACGCTGGTATCTAAATTGAGGGTTAAACCTTGTAAAGTATTCTTTTTGGTAATAATATTAATAATTCCAGACGACCCTTCTGCATCGTATTTAGCTGAGGGTGAGGTAATTACCTCCACAGATTTAATCATATCCGCAGGTATTTGTTTCAAAGCATCCGCAACATTACTGGCAATGATGGTTGAAGGTTTATTATTAATCAAAACCTTCACGTTTGAACTTCCACGAAGTGATACATTACCGTCCAAATCAACGGTCAAGGATGGTACTTTTCTCAAAACATCCGCTCCGTCTCCGCCTTTATTACTGGCATCTTTCTCCGCATTATAGACCAGTCTATCCACTTTATCTTCAATCAAAGAACGTTGTCCTTCGACGGTAACTTCCGCCAGATTTTGGGTGCTATATGCTAATTTAATCACGCCCAAATCAATCTCATCATTTTTATTGATAATACTAACCTCCATTTTGTTGGTTTTGTAACCCATAAAAGAAATTGACAAAATATATTCTCCCGTGGCAATGCGATTAAGTGAGAATTTTCCCTTGTCATCACAGATTGCTCCGTCAATAATTTTGTTGTCTTTTTTAGTAAGTAAGGCAACACTGGCATATTCAACCGCTTTTGAAACCGAAGAATCCACCACATACCCCGATATTTTAGCCGAACCTTTGGCTTGTGCCTGTGCAGTACCTGGGATTGCCATTTGTTCTCTGTCCTTGCGAGTACCTCCGCCCATGCCAGGGAATCCTCCTCCGCCGCCACCACCAGGTCCAAATTGGGCTAAAATATCAATAGAGAAAACGCTAAAAATTGTCAATAGTAATAATACCTTTTTCATAAAACGTGTTGTTATTTTCGGATAAAATATCTGAATTAATAACTGAAATTAATACAAATAGTTTGCCAATAAAATTAAAATAGTACAAATGGGGTCTTTTTCAGATAAGCGGAAAAACCTTGTAATCTGTCTATTAGATAAGATTATAACACAAAAGTTGCACCTACTGACCTTGGTTTATGACAATTTTCGACCAATTCAGAAAGTGTGCCGATAAGAGCGGAGTATTAGGCGTTTTATGACCTGTCATCCCGACAAATCGGAACGCCGAAGCGGGAGGGAACTGATATTTGATACACGCTATCTTAATTTTTTGAAATAGTCAAACATTTCTCTCCTTTGTACTGCGACATAACTTATCGGAAATAGATTTGCCAACTTTTGAACGGTGCGACGTCTCGCAAGTTGGCAAATCTGGGTACTTTTAATCCTTCATAAATTCTAATATGTTTTGTCGTTCTCTATAATAAATCCAAAAATCTCAAGAAACTTTCTGGATAACGATTCGGTTATATTTTTATGGAAACAAAAACTACTATCAATCAACCCGTTACGTCAAGACTTGAAAGCCCTATTTTTGCGTGGAGTTTGATGAGTCTTTTAGCCCTCATTTGGGGAAGTTCATTTATCCTTGTCAAAAAAAGTTTAGACGTATTTGATGCTTCACAGGTAGGGTCATTGCGTATTGTGGCGGCATTTTGTTTTTTCTTACCTTTCTTTCTGGGGAATCTCAAAAAAATCCCTTTCAACAAAGCTCACCTTTTTTTGTTAGTCGGGTGCTTAGGAAACCTTTTTCCAGCTTATTTATTTTCATTGGCAGGGTCAAAATTAGACAGCGGTGTTTCGGGTGCCTTGAACTCAACGACACCCCTTTTTACGCTCATCGTAGGAGGGCTTTTCTTTGGCAATAAAATCACATCTCAACAAGCCATTGGTATTATTTTGGGGTTTCTCGGAGCATTATTATTAGTAGTGGCAGGGTCGAAAGGTTCGATTATTGACAACTTCAATGGTTATGCCTTTTATGTTATTGCCGCAACGGTTTTGTACGGTTTTAATCTAAATATTACTAAAAAATACCTCACAGGACTCAATTTAAGCCCTTTTTTGATAACGGCATTTATTTTTATGACTGTCGGTCCTGTTGCAATTGTAGTATTATTCACGGGCGATTTTATGGATAAAGTCATGCTTCCCGAAGCCCAAATGCCTTTGCTCTTTTCGGTTCTCTTGGGTGTGTTGGGTTCGGCGGTGGCTATGGTGCTTTTCAATAAATTAATCCAAGTTACCAGTGCCGTTTTGGCGAGTTCAGTAACCTACTTAATTCCGATAGTAGCCATCATTTGGGGAATCTTTGATGGAGAAACGATACAAACTCAACACTTTGTAGGCATGGGAATTATTTTAGTTGGTGTATATTTGGTGAATAAA
>JAYUOX010000116.1:0-5303 GCA_043760595.1 Cytophagales bacterium | reverse complement strand
ACAGCGGAAACTATCCGATTGCGGAAGTGAAGAATGCAGGGGCTGAAAAGATTTTTTATACTTCTTTTGAAGAAAATACCATTGGAAGTTTGGGGAATTGGCAACTGACTTCAAGCCTCAGAACCCAAAATAATGCTCATACGGGAAACCAATTTTACAATTTATCAAGTGGTTTTGTTGAAACGGGAACGACTAACGCCCTCAATGCCAGTACGATTTACACGTTATCGTATTGGTCAAGTGGCAGTGCTTATGCGGTCAATGGCAGTAGCACACCCACCAAAACGGGCTTAACCGTGAGCGGTTGGACGTACTACGAACATACCATTACGGGCGTAAGTAATGTGTAAATTCAAGGCAGTGGGGGCATTGATGAACTCAGAATGTACCCCCAAACGGCTTTTATGAGCAGTTTTACCGAAAATCCATTGGTAGGGCTTTCTTCGACTTCGGATGTGAATGGCTACAAAATGAGCTATCAGTTTGATGGATTCCAAAGGCTAAAATCCCTAAAAGACCCGCAAGACTATCTCTTGAAGGATTTGAATTATCATTACGCCAACGAAACGACTTTGACTGGTTTGGGGGTAACGCCTACCAATTCGATGAATTACATCATCAGCCGAACCGCCCGTGAAGCCCAAACGGGAACGGCTTTGAGTAGTTCGGTGGACAATACTTCTACCCAGATTCAATACAGTGATGGTTTGGGTAGGGGTTTGGAAGGAGTTTTGTGGAAAGGTTCACCCGATAAAACGAAGGATATTATTACGGGTTTGAGTTTGTTTGATGGTTTTGGGCGGGGGGTATAAACAAATACTACCCACGCCTTCTGATGGGGCATTGGGGGCTTACAAAAGTACCGCTGAGAGTTTAGCGAGTAGTTTTTACGGAGATACTTCGCCAAGCACCGAAACCGTTTTTGAAGCAAGCCCTTTGAACCGCCCAGAGAAACAATTTGGAGCGGGGCAGGCTTGGCGGGTAGCGGATAAATATGTGAAAATGCAGTATCTGTTAGCAGGAAACGGCATTACTTTATTTGATATTCAGAGTAACGGAACGGTAAATTGCAATACTTCCTACGGGGCGAGTACTTTGTATAATTATTGTACTGAAACCGAAAGAGGCTCACAAATTTATGAGGTTAAAGACAAATTGGGACGGGTTACCCATAAGTTTCAGCAGATGGATAATGGTTTTGCCATAACTGCCTACGTATATAACAATTTAGGGCAATTATCCTACGTAATTTCTCCCGAAGCCTACAACAAAATGGGGGCTGGGCAAATAAGCAGTTTTACAGAGAATGATTTGATTTTCAAGGAGTTATGTTACGGTTATCTTCTTCCTTGGTCGGTAAAACCACTCCATCCCGTGGCACGGTGTCCTCACCTGACATCGTGCGACAGCAAAGTGTCGAGTAGATTAGTATTTGATTTTCAGATAGTTATGAGTTAATCGGAGGCTTAAATCTGTTCGTCCGCTTGCTGTCGCACGATAGTACGGTGAGGACACCGACCAAGGAAAGAGAACCCCACCGTCCCATGGCACGGTGGGGTTCGTCTACCGACCAAGGAAAAAAGATAGTAAAATTGACCAGTAATTAACAAAAAAAGCCTCTCAAAACAATTTTAAGAAGCTTTTTTGTTGCTCAATTATCTAAAATTTAACGCCACACGCTACATAAAAAGTACGACCATCGGCGGGAAGGATTCCTGGTCCTGGATAACCCCCTGAACGACGAGTGAAATATCTTTCATCCGTTAAATTATTAACTCCTGTTTTGATATTATAATGTTTCAAAAACTTAAAACTTGCCGATAGGTCTTGCACTTGATATGCTGGAATTAAGCCCGTTGTGGAAGCCGCATTAGCTTTTTCGGTATTTGAAGCATCGCCATAAGCCTCGCCAATATCACTTAATTGCCATGTGGCAGAAAAACCTTTCTTGGCGTAAGTTACCCCAAAACGGTTGATTTTGCGAGGAGCATTTTCTACTCTCTTTCCTGACAAATTCCCCTCAACAATCTTATTATCACTTCCCATTGATGTAGTTTTAAAATCACGATAAGTTGCATCTATCAACGCCAATGAAGCAAAAATGCTCAACGAACCCATACGATTTTTCTCAAAAAACGCAGTGAGCGGGTCAAATTCTAAATAGGCTTCAAATCCTTTGCTAACTGAATTTCCTAAATTGGTACGATATTGATAAGCCTTCCCTAAATCATTTATTTGTGTAATTGTTCCGATGCGATTATCGTAATTCAAATGAAAATAATCGACATCAAAATTAAAGAAATTGCGAATTTTACCACGATACCCAAAATCAAAATTATAACCCGTGGCATCTTTTAAATTTTGGTCAATAATATCCGTCGTCGCAGGTGGAGTGAGGTCAGAAATCAATACAGGACGATACGCCTGAGAGATGTTACTGTAAAATTCTGTGTTTGAAGTTAAATGATACTCAGCCCCAGCTCCAAAAATCACGAATGAACGGGTACGAGTAATGGGTATGAGGTTATTGTTTTGTCCATTTACTACACTAAATCTGCCTTGCATTGTTGAACTGATCTGCTCATAACGTAGCCCCGTTGTCATTAAAAAACGCTTATTAAATCGGAATAAATTTTCAAAAAATGCCGCCTTATTTACATTATCAAAAGACAAATCACGGGGATAAATTCCTTCAATATTAAAATTTACATCATTCCCGACTGAGCCTTTTCCTTGCTGTTGGCGTGTGATATTCCCGTCAAAATAACGTAATCCCGAAACAATGGTATTCTTCTTACCAAACAGTTTATAATCGGTAATTAATCGTAATTCTGTTCCATAGTTTTTATAATAATCACGGTCAACTTGACGGTTTTTGAGGTCATCAGTTTCGGTAATTGCTTTCACAAATCCAACACTATTGCGTTCTGCAAACGTACCAAATGCTTTGAAATTCAGTTTGCTATTTTCAGAAAAAATGTATTCTACATTAATTGAAGGCACTAACCAAGGCGTACTAAGCCAGTTTCTTGCACGGCTACTCTGACGGGAATCCTTAGAAAATTGTTCGTCAGTAAGTCCACCAGGCTGTTGGCTCTCAAAAGTCATGTACGTTATTTCTCCCCCTATTTTTAATTTATTTGTTACCGCAAAGCTCAATTCAGCGTGGGCGTGGTCTGTGTTGAAAGTACTATTATTACGCCAGCCATCTCCCGAACGTTTTTGGTAATAAGCCGCATAACTCAACTTTCCTTCTGTACCACCAATATAGTTGAAGGTGCTAAAAAGCCCATTACTTCCAAATGTATTTTGAGATTCTACGGTAAAACGAGTCGAAATATCTGGTTTTCTCAACACAAAATTCATCAAACCTCCAAACTGTGGACCATATTGTAGAGAAGATGCTCCACGGACAATCTCGATTCTATCTACAACTTCCATCGGTGGCGTATAATAGGCTTCTGGATAGCCCATTGGGTCGGGCGTGATGTCATAACCATTCATTCTGACATTGAATTCCCAAGAACGATTTGGACTAAGTCCACGAGAAGCAACCCCCAATTGAATACCTGAACCGTCATTTTCCCAAACCGAAATCCCGGGGGTACGACTAAAAATTTGACGGCTATTGTTCATCGCCAAATTGGCGTTGATATTATCCAATTTGATAACTTCATTTTTCTTGGTCGCATTGATTGAAAAGCCTTCCACTTCTGCTAAATGCTCATTTCCTCGTACACCACGGCTGGCAATAACTTTTACATCATTCAACATATAACTGTCATCCTCCATTGTGAAGTCTAAAGTTTTCGTTTCGTTTTCGCCCAGTACAACAGCTTTTTCAATGGACTTTAATCCAATACTTGAAATAAACAAAAGATAATTACCTCCCTTTAATGATTTAATCACAAACTCGCCTTTGTCATTGGTTTGTACACCCCTCACGGTACTTTTTAACGAAATATTTACGCCCACCACAGGTTTGTTCATGCTGTCGGTAACTTTTCCCACAATATTTCCTTTTTGGGCAACGGCACTCACGCAAGTAATCAACGTAATTATAATTGTACTGAACAAAGATTTCATGTTATTATATTTATTTTATTTGGACTAATTCTAAATAGTGTACAAACTTAATTACTATTTAGATTAATTACAAATAAGTAAATAAAAACTTATGAAATAGTTGAGACAGGTTTTAAATTGATAGACATTTTGGAAGTAAATTTTTTGGTTCAGTTTCAATCTCGTAGTTTACGCAAGCCTTCGGTGAAACCGTGTCTTATATACCTATTTGCGGAGGAGTACACTCTCATCCATGACGACTTTTATGATTTGTAGGCAACGATTTTGCACACGTTGGGCTTTAACCATAAGAAATGTACCTATTTATCTCAAGACAGAAATTTCAGATTGACGGATGGGAATGGCAAGGTAATCAAGGAAGTTTGGGGGTAGGTCTTGGAAAATAAACAAATCTTTTGAGTAAAGATTTATCATAAATCAAACCAAAACTACCCGAAGCACGTTGAACAAATAAAATAGTAGATTTGGAAACTCAACAACCACCCCAAAATAAAATTGTAACTTGGTTTAAACGGCTTAATTGGAATAAGATTATCGCTTGGCTCAAACGACTTGGTTGGGGAGGCTTTTTCTTTTTTCTAAGTAAAGGAGTAATACTTTACATTATTCTTCCATTTCTCTTTGCAAAAGGTATAATTAGTTGTGGTAAATAGTCTAAAAAAAAAGGAAGGCTTCGTTTCAAACGAAGCCTTCCTTAGACAACATTCAAAAAACTACTTAACCACCTCCGCACCCGTTACAGGTGGCTTCGTTCCCATAAAATCAGCCAAAAATTTCTCAATCCCAGGGAATTGTTCTACCAAAGCGGCTGCTCCTTCGGTTTTCAATTTCTCGAAATATTCGGGTGCTTTGTCGATAGCTCCTTCGGCTTCGGTTTTTAGATTTGAGGCTTTTTCCTTCAAATCATTCAAGGTTTTTTCTCCTTCTTCGGTTTGGAGATACTTATTCAAGGCAACCCCAGCGGCGGCTCCCAGAATGAATGTTGCGAGATGTTTTGCGTTTACTGACATAGTTTTAATTTGAAAATTTGTGAATTTGAAAATTTGTGAATGAACTGGACTGTTTGAAAATGTGTCATAATTTTCAAATAGACTCATTATCAAATTTTCAAATTAATTTAACTCCTGATTTTTCTAAATATTGTGATACGTTAATTTCTGGCACTGAGTTATTAATTTATGTATAGTATATTCGTCTCATGGAAATAGACTTTGACA
>JAYUOX010000115.1:0-5345 GCA_043760595.1 Cytophagales bacterium | reverse complement strand
ATTGTTTGTCCATCAGGTGATGAAATTTAATTTTCTTTAAACAATTTCAAGCATGAAATCAGCGAATCAATCGCTTGATAATATGTCCTTCTGTCTTCTTCAAATGGCTCTTGGTCAATGGCAGTTCGTTTGATGGTTTCCTTGCCTTTGGCAATTTTGGAGGTGATAATTTCCTTTTTAAACAAAAGCGCCGAATCAAATTCAAATTTTCTCACACCGTTTTCAAAAGCAAGTTTCAGATTGTTAGTCAATTCCAAGCCTTTTTCTGTCAAAATCGTTGGCGAATCCCCTTTGGTTATTTTTATCATTTCTTCAAATTGCTTGCGGCTTGTCTGATAATTTCCATGGCTTTAATCATGTCGGGGCTTTCGGCACTTGGCAAGGTTGAAACTTCTTTTTCGAGTTTCGCTAATTCTTTCTTTTCGGTTGATGTTAGTTTCTCTTTTCTCAATAGTATTTTTCTACGATTCAAGTCTTTGCTAACATCTGTATTTCTTGTACTTATTCCAAATAAATCACTCGAAAGAATTTGGTCAATTCGCCAATTTTTTACAGAAATTGGGTCATTTTCCACTACTACTTGATTGCCTTTTCGTTTCAACACAATCACATTTGCATCCGTAGCCGACTGCACGATAAGCGGACTGTGGGCAGTAACAAGAAACTGAGTTTTGGGGAATTTTTCGGTCAGATAATAAATAATTTTTTGCTGCCATAGTGGGTGCATATGTAGGTCAATTTCATCTACGAACACAACAGCGGGTTGTTCCAAAGGGTTTTTACTCTTGGGAGAAGCTAAAAACATTTTCACCGCCAAGTCCACCATCCAAGCCGTAATGGTACGATAACCCAAACTCATATCACTAAATTTTACCCAACCATAAGGCGTAAGAAATTCCAATCGAGTGCTTCTTCCTTGCGTAGCAATTCGTAAATCATCGACCTCGGGTAAGATACTCAAAAGCATCTGTTTCAGAATCAATAATTCAGATTCAGATTTTGCATTTTTCTTAGTTTTAGCAAAATGATCAGCATCTAAAAAATATCTTTCTACGTCAATTAATTTAGCATCTTCGTCGATGAGATTGCCTTTATCAAAGGGATTTTCTTTAAAAAAAAGTGAACCTTTATCGCCTATTCTATTAGCACCATATCCGAAAAAATTAGCATTCTGTTCAAATAATATGTCTTTCAAATTATCTGTTTCAAGTTCTATATCTAACAATTTCTGTTTGAAATGGTCCAACTTGTAAGAAGAGTCGTTTTTATTGGGAAATGTTAAATACTCTGCTCGTAGTTTTTCTGTACTTTCATAATTTAAAACAATTTTTGATAAATCATTTACATTTAATAATTCCGCAAAATATTTTTCATTGTTTCTATAAACTCTTTGACTCATCATCAAAATACTCCTCAAAATCGTAGTTTTCCCCGTCCCGTTATCTCCCAACAAAACCGTCCAACGATAAGGGCGATTGTTTTCATCGGTAAATTTCAAGATTTGTTTTTCCTTAAAACATTTGACTTGCTCAATTTCGAGCGAGGCAACGTAAGGAAATTTGGTTAATTTGAGGAACATTTTTTTCTCTTTTATTTTTCAATTACAAAAATACATTTTTTATCTAAAATCATACCCTTATCCCTCTCATATCCTCATCTCAGGAATATCTCCTTCGATAATCAGTTTACCCTCAGTCGCTTTTTTTACATCTTCAACCGTGATACCTGGGGCTGTTTCTAATAACTTAAAACCTCCTTCGGGCAGTACTTCCAAAACGGCTAATTCGGTTACGATTTTCTTGACACAATTGATACCTGTGATGGGTAATGTGCAGTTTTTCAACAACTTAGATTTACCATCTTTGCTTACGTGTTGCATTGCTACGATGATATTTTTGGCAGAGGCTACCAAATCCATTGCTCCACCCATGCCTTTTACCATCTTACCTGGGATTTTCCAGTTGGCAATATCGCCATTTTCAGAGACTTCCATTGCCCCCAAAATCGTCAAGTCCACGTGTTCGCCTCTAATCATCGCAAAACTTTCTGCCGAACTAAACAAGGACGAACCCGCTTGCATCGTAATCGTTTGTTTGCCAGCATTTATCAAATCAGCATCTACGTTTTCTTCCGTCGGAAATGGTCCAATGCCCAATAGTCCATTTTCAGATTGTAAAACAACATTGATATTTTCGGGAATATAATTAGCCACCAAAGTCGGGATTCCGATGCCCAGATTGACGTAATAGCCATCTTTTAGTTCTTGTGAAATGCGTTTGGCGATGTCGAATTTGGACAAACCCCCCGAAGCGTCGGTCGCCCCCGCCCCCGAAGGGGGAGCTTTTAAGTCCAATTTGGACTCTAATTTTGTATCGAAAGTTCCCCCTTCGGGGGCGGGGGGGGCTGTTATCGTCTTTTGTTCAATTCTTTTCTGATAATTTTTACCTTCAAAAATCCGCTGCACGTAGATTCCTGGCACATGAATTTCGTTAGGATTCAATGTGCCTGCGGGTACGAGTTCTTCAACTTCGGCAATACAAATTTTTCCTGCAGCTGCCATCATGGGGCTAAAATTGCGTGCTGTTCCATTGAAAATAAGATTGCCCGCTGTATCGCCTTTCCATGCTTTAATCAAACTAAAATCCGCTCTGAGCCACGATTCTAACAAGTATTTCTTACCATCATATTCTCGAATTTCTTTACCTTCCGCTACCTCCGTACCCACTCCAGCAGGCGTAAAAAAGGCAGGAATACCAGCCCCCCCTGCCCGAATACGCTCGGCGAGTGTACCTTGTGGGATAAGCTCAACTTCTAATTCTCCTGACAATAATTGTCGTTCAAACTCCTGATTTTCACCTACATACGAAGAAATCATTTTTTTGACTTGGCGAGTTTTGAGCATTAACCCAATCCCAAAATCATCAACACCCGCATTGTTAGAAATGCAGGTTAGCCCTTTTACACCCGTTTTGAGCAAGGCACTAATTAAGTTTTCGGGAATGCCACAAAGCCCGAAGCCACCTAACATCAAGGTCGCATTGTCGGGAATATCGGCTACAGCGGTTTGTGCGTCTTTGATTACTTTATTTATCATAGTTTAATTGTTTGTTGCGAATCTTAAAACGGACTTATTACAGTGTCTAACAAGTTTCTTTAATTTCCCGAAAGTAGAAAAACTTTTGGGAAGTTAGTCTCATAGCTACTTTTCGAAAGTAGAAATAACTTTCGGAAAGTTCTGACTTGGAGTAATATTCTTTTGCGAAAGAATTTGTAGAAAACTTAGGTTCAACTATGATTTACACGGGATTCTAATTTCATAGTTTACGGAAGCCTTCGGTAAAACCGAAGGCTTCCGTAATTCCGTACAAATCGTAGTTGAACCAAAACTTATTAAGTACTATACTTAATTTCACCAATTTACACCAAAATTTACAAATCGAATAGCATCAGAAACAAAATTTTAAAACGGGGGGTTATCTAAATAGTGTGTTGTAATTTTGTTGTATTAAATAAAAACGAACAAGAATGTTCGTATTACAGATGACCGTAGTTCCATATAAAGAGCAAGATGCTTCCAAGAAAGAGCAAGTTGCCCAAATGTTTGATAATGTTTCGCCCAAATATGATTTCTTGAATCATTTATTAAGTGGTGGCATTGATATTCTTTGGCGTAAGAAAGCCATAAAATTACTGAAACAAGCCCAACCCAAGATGATTTTGGATATTGCTACGGGTACGGGCGATTTTGCGATTGAGGCGTTAGCTTTAAAACCCGACAAAATCGTGGGCGTGGACATTTCGGAAGGAATGTTGAGTTTTGGTCGTGAAAAAATCAAGAAACTTGGCATGGAATCTGTAATTACTTTGCAAGGCGGGGATTCGGAAAAGTTACAGTTTGAAGACAATACTTTTGATGCTGTCATCGTTAGTTTTGGAGTACGGAACTTTGAAAATCTTGAAAAAGGATTGACCGATATGTGCCGTGTGATGAAATCGGGAGGAACTTGTGTGGTCTTGGAATTTTCAAAACCACAGGCGTTTCCGATGAAGCAATTGTACAATTTTTATTTTAAATATATTCTGCCTACCGTTGGCAAAATCGTCTCGAAGGACACTTCCGCCTACACGTACTTGTATGATTCTGTACAAGCATTTCCCGAAGGAAACGATTTTATGAAGGTATTTGAACGGGCAGGCTTTAACAACACTCAATGTTTACCACTCACATTTGGCATCAGTACAATTTATGTAGGCAAAAAGTAATTCTCTTTGCCGTTTTGACGTGCATTTTTACAGGCGGTTTTTCTCAAAATTCCCAAGCTCAAAAATATGAATACAAAAGAATTTATGATGAATTTTATGATGATAAAATAGTCCATTTTGGATTTTTATTTGGCTTTGGTTCTTCTCGGTTCAATGTTTATCATAGCCCAAGTTTTGCTACGGGCAATGCCCAAACGATTGTTTCTCCTGGTAATTTTGCGTTTCAAGTTGGGGGATTGGTCAATTTTAAATTAACGGATAGATTTGATTTTAAAACAGGAGCAAACATTGCCTTGTACGGGCGTGAGGTGGACTATCGTTTTATCACTCCTACCTCAGAATTACAGGAGTTGAGAGAATCGACTTGGTTAGAGATTCCACTTTTGTTAAAATATAAATCTCAAAGAAGAGGAAATTCGAGAATGTTTGTGGATGCAGGTTTTAAACTTGGCATTGAGGCAAATGTTCGTAAAAATGCGGCTTCTACTCGAAAATTAGATACTCGCACGGCTGATATTTCTTTTGAATATGGTGTCGGGTTTGAACAGTTTTTTAAGTATTTTAAATATACCCCCGAGCTACGGTTTTCACACGGATTAACCAATATGCTCGTGCCTCCTACCAACAATAATCCTTATGTAAAAGATATTCAACGACTTAATGCTCATACAGTTACGTTGTATTTGATGTTTGAATGAGTTATCAGTTATCAGTTATCAGTTATCAGTTATCAAAAATGCCGATTTGGAATTGTTAGTTCCGAATCGGCATTTTTTTATTTTCTAATAACTATTAACAAATAACCAGTAACTAACTAATGTCCAACCCGCACATCCATATCTTCCAAAGCCACACCTTTCGTTTCAGGCATCATGAACCAGACGTACAATAATTGGCAAACCATCATGATTGTAAAGAAAATAAAGATGGGCGTTCCACCGAATTTACCCGCAAAATAAGGGAATACATTGGTAATTATTGCCGCAAAAACCCAGTGTGTCAAACTCCCAAAAGCTTGTCCCGAAGCACGAACTTCATTTGGAAAAATCTCTGAAATAAATACCCAAATAACGGCACCTTGT
>JAYUOX010000114.1:0-5350 GCA_043760595.1 Cytophagales bacterium | reverse complement strand
AGAGATAGTACGTATCAGTTAAATACTTCGACTTTAAAGTCGGGGGTACATTATGTGCATATTATATACAAAAACGGTGAAATCTCTAAAAAAAGAATTCTTATAAGCCATGAATAACACTATCAAATTATTTTTATTTGTGGTTATTTTCATGTTCATATTGGGTTCTTGTTATAAATCAGTAGCTCCAATATCTGAACCAGAGCAAACGCTCTTTGAAAATATCCCCACTTGTTGTAAAATTATTAATTGTGATGATTTTAAAGGCGATCCCTTATTCATAAAGCTTCGTTCCGATACAATGGTCATTAAAAATGTAAGAGGTGTTTTACAAGCTGGTAAAAGAATAATCATTACTGATCTGGGAAATAATTATATAGATCCAAATCGTTTTCCGAGCTCGAATAACGGGAGAGAACCCCTGTATGCTTGTAATGTGCCAAGTAAATTACGGTTAGAACCAGGACAACGTCGAAATATAGAATTTGATTTTACATTGTTTTATTTTATCGTTCCTTCTGGTGTAGATTATTCAGGTTATCCAATAGATTTGCTTAGGGTAAAAGTTTTACCAGATTGAGTAACCATTTTCTTGTTTCCTTGGTCGGTGTCCCCACCGTACCATGATTTCATCAGCAACACAAACGTTTGATTACCAGTTAATTATGACATAGAAATTGACTATTTTTAGAATTATAAAATATGAGAAACGCATCATTTTCTGTTTGTCCGCTTGCTATCGCACGATGGTACGGTGGGGACACCGACCAAGGAGAAGGAACACCAATAGCCGTGAAAACAAACTGTTTTATGGGTATTTGCCTCATAGTGGGGTGTTCCATGTTGGCTTGTCAGAAAAGTGATGTGGTTATTGAACAAACTGTTTGGAATCTAAAACCATGTTCTTGTGATTCATCTATTAAAGCCGACCCCGTAGAAAGAAAGGATTGTAAAGTATTATTATCTGATACTTTTGTTATGAGAAATGTAAGTGGTACTTTAAAAAGTTTGGGACGCATCCAAAGTGATTCTACCGTTTGGAACTATAAAGTGGATGAAACACGATTTCCTCGATGGAAAAGTTATAAATTAGAATTACTATTTTGTAATTTACCTCCCGAGTTATCTAAATATATAAATCAAAAAGTTAAATTTGACTGCATCATTTACTATGCACCACCAGCTTCAAAAAATGGCAGTGTAGGGGATTACGGAGGCTATGTTATAGATTTACTTCGGATAGAAATTCTAAAATGATGGATACAAAAACGGTGAAATCTCTTCTTACTGTGGTCAGTGGATTCTTGTTTCCTTGGTCGATGTCCACACCGTACCATCGTGCGTTAGCAACACAAATATTTGATTACCAATTGATTACGACAAAATATTGACTATTTTTAGAATTATAAAATATGAAAACGCATCATTTTCTGTTTGTCCGCTTGCTATCGCACGATGGTACGGTGGGGACACCGACCAAGTAGAAGATTTCCTTTATGGGATAAACGGAATAGAATAATTGAAGCCTGTAATATGCCAAAAGAGTTAAGTCAAAAAGATGCTGATGCTGTAAGGGTAAAGTTAAGTTGCCGATTATTTTACGAACCATTACCACAACAAGGGCGAAGCATTCCCTCAGCAAATGATTATGGTATTGAGCTTTAGAGGATAGAATTATCACAATAAAAAGCATCTCTTTGATTCACAAACAAAAAAATGAAGAATTAAAAATCAGATTTTCCGATTTTTAATTCTTCATTTTTTACTTTTGTAGCGTTTTAAAAATCAACAAACCATGCAACATTACATCCAACAACATAAAGACCGTTTTCTCTCAGAATTGCTTGATTTACTGAGGATTCCATCGGTGAGTGCCGATAGTAAATATAAAGACGATGTTCGCCGTGCAGCGGAATTTGTTTGTGAAAAATTAAAATCCGCTGGGGCTGATAATACCGAAATCTGCGAAACAGCGGGTTATCCCATCGTTTACGGAGATAAGTTAATCAATCCATCTTTGCCCACCATTTTGGTTTATGGACACTACGATGTTCAGCCCGCTGACCCCCTAAATCTCTGGGATTCACCAGCGTTTGAGCCTGTCGTGAAAGATGGTAAAATCTACGCTCGTGGGGCTTGTGATGACAAGGGGCAGTTTTATATGCACATCAAGGCATTTGAAACCATGATGGCTACGGACTCGCTTCCTTGCAATGTCAAGTTTATGATTGAGGGCGAAGAAGAAGTTGGTTCAGAAAATTTGGGTGTTTTTGTTCAAGCAAATAAAGCAAAATTGAAAGCCGATGTTATTCTGATTTCGGACACCGCCATCATCGCCAACGATACGCCTTCGATTGACGTAGGTTTGCGTGGTTTGAGTTATTTAGAAGTGGAAGTAACAGGAGCAAATCGTGATTTACACTCGGGCGTATATGGCGGTGCAGTGGCGAATCCTATCAATGTTTTGAGCAAAATGATTGCCTCTTTGCACGATGAAAACAACCGTATCACGATTCCGAATTTCTATGATGATGTCGTGGAATTAACGCCCGAAGAAAGAGCCGCAATGGCTTTAACCCCTTTTGATTTAAAAGCGTATCAAGAAGATTTAGCGATAAATGATATAAGAGGAGAATCAGGATATTCAACCATTGAACGTGCCTCAACTCGCCCAACGCTGGACGTAAACGGTATTTGGGGAGGGTACATTGGCGAAGGAGCAAAGACGGTTTTACCCTCAAAAGCCTCCGCTAAAATCTCGATGCGATTAGTACCAAATCAGCAATCTGATAAAATGACGAATCTTTTTACCAAACATTTTGAATCAATTGCTCCCGCAGGTGTAACCGTGAAAGTACACCCACACCACGGAGGCGAGCCATACATTACGCCCACAACCTCCAAAGAATACCTTGCTGCCGAAAGAGCGATGGAAGAATCTTTTGGTAAAAAACCCGTCCCAACTCGTGGCGGAGGAAGCATCCCGATTGTGGCTTTATTTGAAAAAGAATTAGGCGTAAAAACCGTTCTGATGGGTTTTGGGCTTGATACTGATGCCATCCACTCGCCCAACGAACATTATGGGTTATTCAATTTTTATAAAGGCATTGAGACGATTCCTTTGTTTTTTAAGTATTATTCGGAGTAGGAATTAGTTATTGGGGAATTGGTTATTAGTCATCGGTTATTAGATTTTCCTGTACTAATAATGACTTCAATTCTTAAAATTGTCATTATCTTTACGAGTATTTTAGTTCTCGTTTTGGCATAAACTTGATAACTAATAACAAATAACTAATAACCCGAATGGCTGAAATTAACTTAGACTCTCTCACTACCGAAGAAACCTCTCACTACGATAATCTGGATAAGATGTCCGTAAAAGAGATTTTGGAAGGAATTAATAACGAAGATAAAACCGTGCCCAATGCCGTTGAAAAGGCAATTCCTCAAATTGAAGCCCTTGTCGATCAGATAGTTACAAGAATGAAAGAAGGCGGGCGTTTGTTTTACATAGGTGCGGGGACGAGTGGGCGTTTGGGCGTAGTGGATGCCTCTGAGTGTCCGCCAACCTTTGGTGTTCCGTTTGATATGGTTGTGGGTTTGATTGCAGGGGGAGATGGGGCAATTAGAAAAGCCGTAGAAAATGCCGAGGACGATATTGAACAAGCATGGGGTGATTTGATGGAATATGAAGTAAACGAGTTAGATACCGTCATCGGCATCGCAGCCTCGGGCAGAACGCCCTATGTGATTGGGGGATTGAACAAAGCTCGTGAAAATGGGTTATTAACAGGGGCAATTTCATGTAATAAAAACAGTGAAATATCCCAAGCCGCCGAATATCCGATTGAAGTAATCGTGGGAGCAGAGTTCGTTACGGGCAGTACTCGCATGAAATCGGGAACGGCTCAGAAGTTAGTTTTGAATATGATTTCGACATCAGTAATGATTCAATTAGGGCGAGTTTGTGGTAATAGAATGGTCGATATGCAACTGAGTAATAACAAGTTAGTAGTCCGTGCCGAGAATATGGTGATGAAAGAATTGGGCATAGAAAGAGGGTTAGCGGAGTCTCTATTGCAAGCACACGGGAGCGTAAGAGCTTCGATAGAGGCTTATCGGAAATAGTTGTTATGTTTAAGTTGATAAATCCATTGAATGTCAAACCCCGATTGACAACTTAACATCCTGAAAATTAGTAGCTTAACAACCTTTTTGTCATTAACAAAACATTAACAACGTGATCAAAAATAAGCACACAACTTCACCGTTGTAAGTTACTGAGGATAATAATAGGTAGGTATCTCAGTAAAAATGTGTTAATTGCCTTTTAAATATAAATCCATAATTATTCCAAAAAATTCGTTCAATTTATCATGAAAAAAGTACTATTTAGTGTCATGTTGCTTGCAGGTTTAGCCATGAGTGCCCAAGCACAAGATTTTCCAGATGATATCAAACCCTTGATGTCCAAATATACCTGCACGGCTTGCCATAAAGTTGAAACACGTTTGGTGGGTCCTGCGTACACAGAAATAGCTAAAAGAAAATATACCGCTGCAAGGATTGTTGAATTAATTGCCGTGCCAAAACCAGAACATTGGCCTGGCTATCCTCCGATGGCAGCATTAAAAGTTCCTGCCGAGGATGCTACCAAAATCGCAGAATGGATTGTTTCATTAGCTCCAAAGAAAGGTGCTAAAAAAAAGGCTTAATTAAGAAAAAGACGGCTTGAAATACATACAGACCATAAAACCCCATAAATTCGACAAGATTTGTGGGGTTTGTTTTTTCAAATCAATACGATTCTTTACTTTTCTGTTTAATATCAATCATATTTGGTTTGATGGTAATTCGGTATTCAGCGTTACTCTCAAAGCCATTGCTGAAATAACCAAAGGATTGATTCTTATCCAAACTTTTGGTTTTGAAAGAAATTTTATATCCTCCGTCTTCTTTTGAAAGGACATTTTTGTTTAGCGTAAAACCATCTTCCTGCCCATTGATTAGGTTGATTTTTTCGTGGATATTTTTCTCAAATTTCCCCATCGTCATATCAATACTTAACTTAGAAATATCTTCGCCAGTGAGGTTAATGATATAAAATTTAGTGTCCTCTGTTTTTGTAACAGAACAATTTTGAAAGATAAAAAACAGAATGACAAGCATCAATTTTGTTAAATTTTTCATATTTTCGATAAAATGAGTTGCACTTTTAAATGCTAAATTTACAAATATTTTAATTAACTAAAGATAGGCTGTACAAATAGGTAAAAAAAGTTCCCCCTATTTTTGTGCTGTGAAACAAGATAAAACAGAAGGGAACTTGCCCATTGGACAAGCCAAA
>JAYUOX010000113.1:0-16396 GCA_043760595.1 Cytophagales bacterium | reverse complement strand
GTTTGAGTTCTCTGAAAATTCAGGAGAACTCAAACTCCTTAGCTTTACCCAAATTCTTTTCATGGCGGTAAAAAGATTGGATTTTTGTCAATTACTATCAGAAATCTACGCTTAGATTTCTACTTTGTTGGTTTCAATTATCGTGCCAGAAGTTAATCTAAACACAATAATTATTTTTACACTACCCTTACTATTTGGCGGAATTGCTTGGATAATAGTAGTGTTACAAAAGCCGTGCCAATTTTAAGGTATGAGTTATGAGGTCGTAGGTATGAGGTCTTATTAGGTATGAATTATGAGGTTGTAGGTATGAGGTTTTAGAATCGTACATTTCTTTGGAAATAATGATAAAAACGGGAACTCGATATATCAAGTTCCCGTTTTTTACCTCATACCTACGACCTCATACCTTACGAGTTGTTAAACTCCGCCATAAATAAAACACCGTATAAGCCTCCCAATTTTTAAAATTCTCGAAAAATGAATTCAATGTTTCAAGACTTGGACGTTTGTCGTAACCTTTCAGATTATGTAGAGCATTATATAAGCCAACATCTCCGTAAGTCACACATTCTAAGCGTTTTAGCGATTTCATTAAGGCATAATTTGCCGTCCATTCACCGATTCCTCGGACACTGACAAGTAGGCGAATTGCCTCATCAGTCGTTTTTGAAGATAGGATTTCTTTGGAGATATTTCCCGATACAAATTGTTTGGCGATTTCTATCAAATACTCTGCCTTGCGATTAGAAAATTGGTAGGGCAATAAGTCCTCAACCTTTATATTTGCTACTATTTCTGGTTTTGGGAATAGGTAATAATCAGCACCTTCGCAGGTCAGTTTTGTGCCGTAAGCCTCTGTAAATCTGCGTTTTAGCTTGTAGGCGAAGGTCAAATTTATTTGCTGCCCGATGATTGACCAACACAAGGCTTCAAATAAATCTGGAATTGCCAGTAAGCGTAAACCTTTGTATTCTGTTGCCATATATTTGAGGTCGGCATCTCGGTTTAATAATTGGTAAAAATTCTTCATATCACGGTCATAATCAAACCAATCTTTCACAAAGTCAAGAATCTGTATTTCTGAATTATTGCCGATTAACACGTTGATTATCAGATTTTTATCACTTTCTGTAATTTCAATTAAAGTGGGTTCGTTATCAATAAAAATCGCTTTCTTGACGGCATTGGGGCGTACTTCGTGAAGACAATCGTCATAATTACGATCTAAAAACCAAAGGCATTCTTGGAAGGAAAAATTTTGGGGGATAGGGATTTTGTACGTCATGATTTTAGGCAGATGTTAGCCATTATCTTAAAAATCAACGAGTTACCAGAATAGAAGTATTGATTATTAAATATTGGTTACTTGGTATTCTGTTTAAATTTTTATTTACAAAACACAAAATACGCATCGAAATACGAACAGTTATTGAAATCATACTCATTATTTAGATTTTGATGCTCATAACCAATCCTTTTGCTTAAAGTAAATCAACATTCCCATCACCAATAAAATCATAAATCCCCAAACGTAATAGTAACCATATTGCCAGTGAAGTTCTGGCATATTGTCGAAATTCATTCCGTAAATACCCGCTACAAACGTCAGAGGCATGAAAATTACAGAAATCACCGTCAAAACTTTCATCACATTATTCATCCGTGTACTTGCCTGCGAGAGATTCAAATCCATGAGTGATGCTACCAGTTCTCGGTACGAATCTACGGTTTCCAGTACTTGTGAAACGTGGTCGTGTACATCACGGAGGTACAAAGCAGTGTTGGGCGTAATGAGTGGAGCTTCCTCTCGGATAAGATTTGAAATCATTTCTCGGAGTGGAAAAATGACTTTTCGCATCAAAGTCAATTCACGTTTGAGCGAGTAGATTTCGGTCATTGATTTTTGTTTGATATTCTTCAAAATATCTTCCTCTAAACGTTCCATATTTTCGGCAACCTCTTCCAAAACCACAAAATAATTATCGACCACCAAATCCATCAAAGAATATAACAGATAATCTGCCCCGTTTTTACGAGTTTTGCCCGCCGAGACTTTCAATCGTTGAATGACAGGCTCAAAAATATCCCTTACACGTTCTTCCTGGAAAGAAATTACATAGTTTTCACCCAAAATAAAACTCAAATGCTCTATTTCAATCTCACGAGTGTAGGGATTATATTCCAACATTTTGAAGGTCAGAAAAAGTTGTTTGTCGTCATAATATTCAAATTTGGGCTTTTGTTGGGTATTCAAAATATCCTCCATCACCAATAAATGCAAATCAAATATTTTACCTGCCGTTTCAATAACGTGAGGTTCGTGAATACCATCAATGTTGAGCCAATAGGTTTTATCAGGTTCTAATTTGAGTTTAAAATCTAATAACTTTGGGAAAGAATGCGTCTTATATTCATCAATATTATACTCCGTCCAATAAACTTTGGTCTCAAATTTTACTTCTTTTCCCACATACGTAAGTGTTCCTGGTGATGTACCGAGGGTGGTATTTTTTATTTTTGCTTTTTTTGCCATTTTTGGAATTTTATTGTTTTTCTACAAATTAGTCAAGACTGTCATCCCGACGAATCTGACCGCCGAAGCGGGAGGGAACTGTTATATTCTCTCAAATGTAAGATTGAAGGTTAAAAATATCAGTTCCCCCCCGCTTCGGCGGTCCGATTCGTCGGGATGACAAGCCCGTGTAAATCATAAAAGAATCATTTCTTTTTAAAAATCATCCTCGCTAAGTGCAAAAATTTCTTCTACTGATTTATCAAAAATCTTTGCAATTTTCATTGCTAAAACTGCCGATGGAACATATTTATTACTTTCCATCGCATTGATGGTTTGTCGGCTAACTTTCACTAAATCAGCTAATTGAGCCTGCGTAATATCCATAATGGCTCTTTCTATTCTGATTTTGTTAGTCATATTTTTCCTGAGTAAATTGAGGTTTTACGTAAAGTAAATAATTGAATCGTAAAATAAAAATTATTAAGGGAGTAAACATATTATAAATGGTTACGGCGTAATAATCTACACCATAAACCAAGAGCGTAAAAATAACCAAAAAGGCAAAATTTACATACATAGACCATTGCAAAGATTCCAAACGAAGTGTTGAAACATATTCGTCTTCATATTTCTCTTTTGAAAATGCCACCAATATTAATCCCAAGATTGTCCCGATAATAGCGAACTCATTAGTCAAATTAAATTCTCCCAAAAGGCTATTTTCTGAATTGAAAATAAATGGTAAGGGTTTTCGGATTGTCAAGAAATCAAAATCAAAATCCTGACTCATACATAAAAATCCTAAAATGAGACAAGGAATTGTTATCAAAATTCCTATTGTTTTGAAGTTGTGGGGAAACAAAAAACGTGCTTTCATAATTATTTCTTGTTTAATCAATGTTTGATGTTTAACGTTCAAAGTGTATGGTTTGTTTTATTAAATGTAAAATATTTTTTACACAATGTTTAATTTTTCATACAAAAAATACTTAAAATATATGCTGCAACCTATTTGTAAGAAATCAAAACCATACAAAGAATTGGCTTTAATCAAATTGAAAGGTTATTTTTGTAATGTATTCAATAACACAACCACTTGCTAATTATTAACCCGTCGTAAAACGTGATACTTTTGAAAATTACCAAATACATTATAGCATTTTCTTTCTTTTTGGGGTTGGGCGTAATTGCTTGTTCGCATCAACCTCGCCAACTTTCTGACGAACCCACCAATGCAGTTTCTTTGCGAAATGACAGTATTTCAAGGCTTTTTGACCCTAAAATAGCAAGCCGAAAAGCTATTAAATTAGATACTTTTTTTAAGAAATTGCATAAATTTGGCGGTTTTAATGGGGCAGTTTTAGTATCTCAACATGGCAAAATTATCTACAAAAACGCCTTTGGTTATTCAAGTTTTTTCAGAAAGGACTCCAATACCACCCAAACTCAGTTTCAGTTAGCCTCCGTTTCCAAGCAGTTTACGGCTGTTGCTATTATGCAATTATACGAGAAGGGAATGGTTAATTACGATGACCCAGTCTATAAATACATCCCCAATTTTCCGTATGACTCTTCAATAACCATCAGGAGTCTTCTCACGCACCGTTCGGGGATTCCAAATTATGTATATTGTTTGGATAAAATTGTCAATAAGAAATTTCCAATGACCAACGATTTGGTCGTTGATATGTTTGCTCAGTACAAACCAGGTATCAATTATTTACCAAATCATCGTTTCAATTATAATAATTCTAACTACGTTTTGTTGGCGTATATTGTAGAGAAATTATCAGGGATGAATTTTAGGGAATATGCCCAAAAAAACCTTTTTGCCCCTGCGGGAATGTCTCGAAGTTTTATTCATGACCCCTATAATACTGAACAAACTGCCACTGCTGCCGTGGGTTATACGCCCCGTAGAAATGGTTTTTGGCAAGTACCATTTGACCATTTGGACGGTGCAACGGGTGATAAAGGCGTTTATTCAACGGTAGAAGACTTATTCAAATGGGATATGGCTTTGAATACTGAGAAATTAGTAAAAATGACAACCCTCAACGAAGCCTTCCAACCCGCTCATACTTTCAAATTTGCCTCGACCCGAAACTATGGATTTGGTTGGCGTTTGCAATTGATGGACGATGGTTCGTGGCTGACCTTTCATACAGGTTGGTGGCATGGCTTCAAGAATTATTATATGCACAATAACCGTGATAATTCGTCCATCATTATTCTCCAAAACGTAGCTAATAATGCCTTGGGGCGAGTAAAAATTGCCCAGTCGATTTTATATCCAGAGAAGGCTTGGTATTTTATGAGTGGAGAGGGGCTTCCAGAGGAATTAGAAGGAGAGTAGGCTATTGACTTTTATGATAAATTTTGGTATATTTAGCAAATAATTGCAAAAAAATGGCAAAGAAAAAATCTATTGACCTCTTAGAACCCGTCCTAATTGAAACATTTGGACTTAAACGTTTACGACCACCCCAGTCAAATTTGGAGGACTGGTTGTCTGCAACAGGTGCAATAAATGATGATGATAAGAGACTTTTGGACAGAGTGCTTGTTAAATTAATTGATAATGCAGATTCGTGGAATGAGGAAGAATTGAAAATGAATTTTATAAGTATCGTGATTTTGGTTGCAGATTTTGAAAATCCAATTCGTACTTATTATGACCGTGAAATATCAGCAGAAATTAATGGAGTTTTTGTTAGTTCAAAAGTAGATATGATGCTCTCAAAAGGTATTGGAGAATTAATAAAAATGCCCTATTTTTTCTTACACGAATATAAGCGAGAAAAGAAATATTCAGGTGATCCCATCGGGCAAATGCTTGGAGGAATGTTGATTGGAAGAGAAAAAAACAATGATGGGAAGCCAATATATGGTTGTTATGTACAAGGACGTTTTTGGTTTTTTAGTATCATGCAAGAAGAAAAATATGTAGTCAGTAATGCTTATGATTCCTCAAATATCGAAGATGCCTACAAGATTATTTATATTTTGAGAAAATTGGGTGCCATTATTACTGAGAGACTAAATCATTGAAAATGAATTGAAACAGCAACTCAATTCTCAAAAACAATAAAATCCCTCAAATTTTCGTTAAATCACAAAATAATACTAAATTTAGGCTTCAATCCTAAAATAATCCAGTCATGAAAATATCAAAAGTTATCCTCTTTTTGTTTTTTGCCTCGGCAAGCATCATTTCCGCAAAGGCACAATCAGAAGACGAAGCCGTGAAAATGTGTGTCAATAATTATCTTGACGGCGTTTCAAAAGGTGATGTAGCCAAATTAAATCAAGCATTTCACCCAACAGCCATGCTCAGAACGGTAAGTGCGGCAGGTGCAATTCAGGATATTCCAGTGGCAAAATTCGTATCGTCAATGCCCGCAGGAGGTATTTCTACCAAAGGTGGTTCAACCAAAATGATTTCGTACTCGTACATAGGCGTATCTGCCTTAGCAACCGTAGAACTTCAATTTGGTGATTTTAAATACGTTGATTTATTGAGTATGTTGAAATTTGGCAGTGATTGGAAAATCGTAAGTCGTGTATTCAGTCGTGCTGATTTAGATGCACAAGTAAAAGGTATGGGAGCGTCTTCTTCTTCATCGTCAGTTATGACTACGGCAGTAGCCCCAACCAAATCAGCACCCAAAAAAGCCTCGGGAGCTAATGTAAAACCAAAAGCAGATGATGGTTGGTAATATCAATGAACAATTACCAATAAGCAATTATCAAAAAATATTATTCTCAAAGCCCAATTTTCGTTGGGCTTTTTGTTTTACTCATTGCGAAAAAAAAGATTAATTTCTAACTTTGTAAAAATAGTTCATCTTTGATTTTCACAGACTGTCATTCCGACGAAGGAGGAAACTGTTGATTACTATTAAAAATCGGAATTATAAAGATTAATTCGCAGAACCGTTTTACTGGTTATTAACTAATAACCAACAACTAATAACAAACCACCAACCAATGGGAAGAGCATTTGAATTTAGAAAAGCAAGAAAATTTAAAAGATGGGGACAAATGGCAAAAACCTTTACCAAAATCGGTAAAGATATTGTTATTGCCGTAAAAGCTGGCGGTCCAGATCCACACGCCAACTCACGTCTGAGAGCCATTATCCAGAATGCCAAGGCAGTCAATATGCCCAAGGACAACGTGGAGCGAGCCATCAAAAAAGCCTCTTCAAAAGACCAAGAAGACTACAAAGAGATTGTTTATGAAGGGTACGCCGCCCACGGGATTGCGATTTTGGTGGAATGCACTACCGACAATACCAACCGTAGTATTGCCAATATCAGAAGTCATTTTACCAAATGTGGAGGTACAATCGGAACAACAGGAATGTTGGACTTTATCTTTGACCGTAAATGTGTTTTCAAGATTGCCAAGACTGAAGAGATTGACACCGAAGAGTTGGAATTTGAACTAATTGATTTTGGTGCAGAAGAAGTTTTCTTGGATTTAGAGAATAATCAAATCAATATTTATGGAGAATTTACGGCTTATGGTTCACTCCAAAAAATCTTGGAAGAGAAAGGTTATGAACTGCAAGGTGCTGATTTTGAGCGTATTCCGAATGATACCAAAGAAGTAACCGAAGCCCAAATGGCAGATGTTGATAAATTATTAGAACGACTCGAAGAAGACGATGACGTTCAGAATGTTTATCATAATATGAGATAAAAAGAAAAAAGCCAGAAAATTATCTGGCTTTTTTGCTGTATTGCTTCTTGCTATTATTTGATTACTTTTCTTTTGACGGAAAAGTTTTCATTTACAAAAATACACATATTCTTATCATTTGATAAAGATTTGTTGCGAATGGTCAATTTTTGTATGTAAAAATGGCTTATAATTTATTAAACGTACATGAGATATTTTATAGAGTGTGCTTATCGAGGGACAAAATACTGCGGATGGCAAATTCAAATCAATGCAAATACGGTTCAAGCTGAACTTGAGAAAGCCCTCAGTATTTTACTGAAAACTAAAATAGATATTACAGGAAGTAGCCGCACCGACACTGGTGTTCATGCTATGCAACAGATGGCTCATTTTGAGGTATCAGACGAAATTTTAGATACGGTCAATTTGGTTTATCGAATGAATAGGATTTTGCCACATGACATTTCGGTCTCTAAAATTTTCAAAGTGGCAGAGGATTATCATGCCCGTTTTGAAGCCACTTCTCGTAAATATGAATACCGAATTTCTCGAAATAAAAACCCATTTCAGAAAGGTTTAGTCTATGAATTTAAGGGAGATTTGAACGTAAATCTAATGAATCAAGCCTGTCAAATTTTTTTCAAACACATTGATTATCAGTGTTTTAGTAAAATAAATACCGATGTTTTTACTTTTAATTGTACCATCGAAGAAGCTCGTTGGGAAGAATATCCAGACGGAACGTTGGTATTTTATATCAAAGCCAATCGTTTTTTGCGGGGCATGGTTCGGGCTATCGTAGGAACGCTTTTAGAGATAGGTTCTGGGCGATTATCGGTAGATGATTTTGAGCAAATTATTCTTTCAAAAAATCGTAAAAAAGCGGGTCGTGCTGTGCCTGCCGAGGGATTGTTTTTGATGGAGGTCAATTACTAAAAAGTACAACAGGTTTCTAACTGAGACGCACAGTCCTGTTTAAAGGCATCAAATTCGACCATAACAGGACTGTGCGTCTCAGTTGGAAACCTGTTATACTTTTTATTCGATAACCAACTTTCGACTAATCGCCCCATCATTATTTTTAAAACTTAACAGATAAACACCTGATTGATAGTTGTTTAGGGGAATAATCAACTCTGAAACTTTAATAATTTCTTTCCTCAAAATCTCTACTCCACGCAGGTCTATGATGCTGATTTGTCCTGTCATAGGTTTCGAGAATCGTAAAGCTATTTGAGAATGAGCAGGATTTGGGAAAAGACTAAATCCATTCAAAGTGTCCTCTTCGTTATTTAAAATTGAAGTTGTTTGAGATTTTAATTCTA
This sequence comes from Cytophagales bacterium, assembly GCA_043760595.1. Taxonomy (GTDB): domain Bacteria; phylum Bacteroidota; class Bacteroidia; order Cytophagales; family Spirosomataceae; genus Arcicella. Next base: position 7,864 of record JAYUOX010000113.1, on the reverse strand, counting down.
CAAATTCTGATTCTGTTTTGTCTCCCAAAGCCTTCAAACGATAAAAATATGTCGTTTTTATTTTCAAAGAATCATCTAAATATTCTGTTTGGGTAGCATTAAATTTTGCAATTTCTTTGTAGCCAATTTTCTCATCGTCTTTTCGTTCCAAAACGTACTTTGTAGCGTTTTGAACTAATTTCCACGTGATTTTGAAGGCATCAAAAGACGTTGGAATAATATCCATTTGAGGGACTTCGAGCATGGTGGGCGTTCTACCATCAATGCTCACAAAAACGGACTCTGTAGTTGCTGACAAGGCTTTTATCCGATAACTGTATGTGGTTGAAGGCAATAAACCTTTATCAGTAAATGAAAAAACAGTAGGTTCAAAAACGCCCCAAATTTGGTAGTCCTTATTAGGAGATTTTCGTTCCAAAATATACGAAGTCGCATTGGGAACTGCCTTCCAATCCACTCTGAGCGAATTGAAGTTAATAACCGTCAGAGCAATGTCTGGTTGGGATAAATTGGCTAAGGTCGTAATGTCGATTATAGCAAACTGAGATTCTGTAAATATACCAATAGCTTTGACTCGGTAAGTATATAAAGTGCTGGAAGTCAGTGATTTGTCCTGATATTCTAAAACGTTTTGTCCTAATTTAGCCAATTGTTCAAAGCCATTGGTGGAAGGGTTTTTCCTTTCAATCACATAATTTACCGCCTCTGGAACAGCAAGCCAAGTGAGTTTTATCTCATCAAAATAAGTAGATTCAGCCTTCAAATTTGGCAAATCCAGAGCTTTGGGTGTCTGAATTTTTATTGCCGAATATTCTGATTCTAATTTATCCGAAATGGTCTTGATTCTGAACGTATAATTGCTACTTCCCAATAAATTATCACTCAAAAACGTAGTCGTTCCTTTGGGTAAAATTTGGATAATAGCATATTTATCTAACTGTAAGTCCTTGATTTCCAGTTGATAAGTACTTGCGGAGGCTATGGCTGCCCACGACAATTGTACGGAAGTAGCCGTTTGAACTTTGGCGGATAGAGTAGGAGGGGAGATAGGGTCAGCGATAGCTAATTTATCAAACGAAAAAGCACTCATCCCTCTCTGATTTTTCAGAAAAGGTCCGCCAAAAATTCCTCTTTGGTCAATGGCATAATTGATTGGAAAGTAAGCAGGTAAATACGTAAGTGATTGATTACCATTGAATCCACTCGTTTTGACAATGATTTTATTATTTTCAGCCCTTCCCGAAAGCACTTTGTCGGTAGCATTATTCAGATAAACATAATCTTTCAAAAAATACTTTTTGGACGTTCCGTTGTCCTGATTATAGGTTGAATCTGCCGTCCAAGTGAGTTTTTGAGAGTCTTCAAACAGAATTGTGATTTCGTCCTTGGCGAGATTGGCATAATAGGCTTTTTGGACGTTTGGCGAGAGAATTTGTAAGGTATCAGTTGCTCCATAAAAATCTCTTGAAACTATCTTGAACACCTCTGAGGCTATTTTTTGATAGCCCATCAGGCTATAATGTGTACCGTCATATCCCGAATTTCCGATGGTGGCGATGATTTCCGTTTTGGCATAATTCTTTTTGATTTGACGTTGAAAATCACGCAATTCAGCTGCCTCGGCTACGGGAAGTCCTAAGATATTGATTTGAAAAATATAGTATTTACCCAACGATGGAAAATCCATTTTCCAGAAATTATAAAGCCTATCAAACTCCGTTTTCCAGATAGCGGGTTTGGTTAATGCCTCTGCTTCGCCTTGCCAATAGAAAAGCCCCTTGATGTTGTCGGCGAGTCCAGATTTTTTTGCCCGATACAATAATCTTCCGTAAACATTATTGACATCAGCAGGATTTGGGGCATTTCGGGTTGCGTGTTCGGTAATGGTGGATGCAAAAATAGCTTCGTTCAAAAAACAAGTCGGAATACCGTATTTCTCTACGATTTGTTTCTGTAATTCTATCCCCCATACGCCTACGTAGGGCTTTCCAGCATTAGAATACGCCCATGAAGTATCGGCAGTTGTGATGAAACTATTGCCCGTTTTTACTTGCCCAAAAGTACGACAAAACTCATTTTGATAATTTGAATTTGGGAAGGTATTACTCAGTCCCCAAGCTAAGGCATTTGATTGTCCATTAATCAAGTAAGCATCGCCCGCAACAATGTTCTCACGAGAGCTAACTAACACAGAATCAGTACCTTTGGTAGCATAGATTTTGAAATTATAATTGGCTAACTCTGCTTTGATGATGTGAGAAAAAGAAAAATTAGCAACATTATTTGTGTAATTTAGGATTGTTCTATAAGCCTTGACAGTTGTACTATTCCGTGAGATTAATAATGAAATAGCATCGTACCCCAAAGTCTCAATTTTGCCCGTAAAAGTTACCGTTGCTTCGTTTTTTGTGTTTCGAGGAAATAATTGAAGGTTCTGAGGGATTTTGGAATAGGTAACGATTGGCACTGGTAAATTTGATCCAAAAGAGTCTATCTTAACTTCATAAAAACTCAAAGTTCGTAAGCCTCTTTTATTTTTGATATAAGGACCAATGTATGGATATTCAGGGCTTTTGTTAAGAATGAAAGGAGGGAGGTATGAAATTAAACTTGCTGCACTTGGGTTGTTTAGGGTAAGTATGATTTGGTTATCTTTTGCAATTCCAGATTTTACGCTACCCGTTTTTCCATCTAAATAAAATTGGTTAATCATCAAAAAATTACGGACTTGTTCTGTCCAAGAAAGTACCTGGTCTTTGTCAAAAACCAAGGTAATTTCAGATTTATCAGTTTTAGAAAAATAGGCTTTACGAATGTTTGGGGCTTGAATGTTATCAGTATCTGTTGAATTATAAAAATCCTTTTCAACTAATCGGGATAACTCTTGTCCGTTTTGAGCATAACCTTCAAAACTATAATGTAATCCGTCAAAATCAGTTGTTCCTACTGATGCAAGTATCTGAATATCAGGGTATTGACTTGATTTTTTGCGTTGTACATCTCTAACTACTGATGCTTCGAGGAGGTCTGTAAATCCGACAATATCTATCTGAAAAAGATAAATTTGTTTGAGGGAAGGCATATCAACTTTGATGTTTTTGTAGTAATTATCAAAGTTTCCGCTCCAATCTATTTCCTCTCCGTAAGCCTCCGTTTCGCCTTGTCTGTAAACTAATGCTTTGACCGATTGGGCAACCCCAGCCTTTTGTAAACGATACAATAATCTGCCGTAGCCATTGGTCAAATCCGCTGGATTGTTGAGTGTACGAGTGGCGTGTTTTTTCATGGAAGAAAAATGAAAAGCACCATTGATTACACAAGTAGGAATCCCGTATTTTTCTAAAATAGTTTTTTGCAATTCAAAACCCATCGTGCCTACTCCTTGGTTATAATTATCTTTGTTGGCTAAATCCCAGAGCGTGTCGGCTGGGCTTGCTATATCCACACCAAAATTGGGTGAGATTTTTCCAAAAGTTCGGCAGTATTCATTGGTGCGAACATCCTGAAAAAAACAAGTGGCATTTGACTGTCCAGAAATCACATATACATCGCCCGCCACAATATTTTCACGATTAACAAGATTGAGGGAATCTTTGCCTTTTACGGCATAAATTTTAAAATCATATTCTGCTTTTTCTGCTTTTATTTTTACAGATGAAAAAGAAAATTTACCCACTGAATTGGTATAAGCAATGGGAGCTTTTTGATAGTTAATCTGTTGTTTATTTCTAAAAATTTGGACAGAAAAATAATCCCATCCAGCATCTTCTATTTTGCCAGAAATGGGTACAATAGCCTCATTTTTAGCATCACGGGGGTATAATTGATAATTTTGGGGGAGTTTATCGAAGGTTGTAGCAAAATACTTTTGAGCCTTTGCGGATGTGCAGAGGAATATCAGTAAGATAAGAAAATTACATTTTTTCATGGGTTATACAAGGTAAATTATGGGCGGTTTTTTACTTTGTTTTATAATTCTTTCAATAATATTTCTACAAATATAATCATTTCATTATCAATTACTTAGCTTCAAAAACACGCTTCACTTCGTTGAGTTTTAGTAAGGCTTCAATAGGAGACATCGTGTTAATATCCAAACTTTTTAAAAGCCCCTCAATCTTCTCATATTTAGGGTTCTTTTCCGCTTCAAATATTGCCATCTGAAAATTCTGTTTGGGCATTTCTCGGATGGTTTGGCGGTGTTGTTCTTTTGATCGATTTTTTTCTAATTCTACCAATATTTCACTCGCCCGAAACACCACGTTTTGTGGGATTCCAGCCAATTGAGCAACATTAATGCCAAAACTATGCTCCGAACCGCCTTCTTGTAGTTTACGCATAAAAATCACTTTTCCATTGATTTCTTTGACCGAAACATTGAAGTTTTTGATTCTCGAAAAATCATTGGCTAACTCGTTCAATTCGTGATAATGAGTCGCAAAAAGTGTCTTAGGTCTAAAATTGGAATGATTATGCAAATATTCAGCAATCGCCCACGCAATCGAAACGCCATCGTAGGTACTCGTGCCACGCCCAATCTCATCCATCAAGACGAGACTTCTGTCGGAAAGGTTGTTCAGGATGCTGGCGGTTTCGGTCATTTCTACCATAAAAGTTGATTCGCCTTTTGAGAGATTATCACTCGCCCCCACACGGGTAAAGACCTTATCCACAATGCCAATTTCAGCCTCAGTTGCAGGGACAAAACAGCCAATTTGAGCCATCAAAACTATCAAAGCCGTCTGTCGCAGAAGGGCAGATTTTCCTGCCATATTCGGTCCTGTGATGATGATGATTTGTTGAGAAACATCGTCTAAATACAAATCATTTGGCACGTACTTTTCTCCCAAAGGTAATTGTTGCTCGATGACTGGATGTCGTCCATTTTTTATATTAAGTTCTTTATTATCAGATACTTGCGGTTTTGAATAATTATTTTTAATGGCAATTTTAGCAAAATTTGTGAGTACATCCAACACCGCAATTATCTTAGCATCTTGCTGGATTTGATGGATATAATCGTTGGCAACGTTTACTAATTCATTAAAAATTCGTTGCTCAATTACGTTGATTTTATCCTCCGCTCCCAAGATGGTTTCTTCGTATTCTTTGAGTTCTGGGGTGATGTATCTTTCGGCATTTACGAGGGTCTGTTTTCTAATCCAATCCTCGGGGACTTTGTCTTTGTGGGCGTTGGTAACTTCTAAATAATATCCAAAAACTTTATTGAACGAAATTTTCAAAGAACTAATCCCAGTACGCTCAATTTCACGGTTTTGAATTTGCATCAAAAAGTCCTTTCCTGTGTACGCAATAGACAAAAGAGCGTCTAAATCCTCATCAACCCCTTGCCGAATCATACCGCCTTGATTGCTCAAAAGTGGTGGGTCATCACGGAGTTCTTTCTGGATTTTGTCTAATAAAAACTGACAAGGATTTAGTTGGTCGGCGTATTTAATTAGGATTTGGGATTTAGGATTTGGGATTTGGGGTTTGAGAATATTCATGTCTAAATTTTCTCCCTCTTGCACAGCCGATTGCTGACTGCCGACTGCCGACTGCCCATACCCTGGATTTAAAACCTCATTCAAAAAATCATCACTACTTATCTCATTTCTTTCCGTATCATCGTCAAAATCACCACCACCTACGGTTAATTCTCTAACATCTTTTTCAGAACGAAAACCGCCCACAATCTCCAAAGGCTTGCCATTGAGCAATTGCCAGCGGATGGGTTCGATGTGAAGAAGTGCTTTTTTTAATGCTAAAAGCTCTCTTGGATTGATTCTTTTTACGGCAACTTTTGAGATAAGTCGCTCTAAATCACCAATTTGCTTCAAGTGCGACTCCAAACTTTCCCGTAATTCCTCATTTTCCTTAAAGTATGATACGGTATTTAGTCGTTCTTGGATTTGTGATTTTTCTTTCAAAGGTAATACCAACCATTTTCTCAATAATCTCGCTCCCATCGGAGTCATGGTTTGGTCCAGAATTTGAATTAATGGAATGCCGCCTTCCTGTTGTGCCGAAACCAATTCTAAGTTTCTGATGGTGAATTTATCTAACCAAACGTACTTCTCTTCTTCCAACCGATTGATGCGAGAAATATGCCCGACTTGCTTATGTTCGGTCTCGGACAAATAGTGCATAATCACGCCAGCGGCAATGACTCCTTCGGTCAGTGATTCTATACCAAATCCTTTTAAGTTGTTGGTTTTGAAGTGATTAGTGAGTAGAGGATAAGCAAAATCGTGCTTAAAAGCCCAATCGTCCAAACCAAAAGTGAGAAATTTATCCCCGAATATTTGGGTAAATTCTTGACGATTTTTCTTGCAAAATAATACTTCGGAAGGCGAAAAACTTTGTAATAATTTTTCGATATATGACACATTCCCTTGCGAACAAAGAAATTCTCCCGTAGAAATATCCAAAAACGCAACCCCCAAAACATCCTTAGAAAACGATGCAAAACTGACCGAAGCCAAGTAATTATTTTGCTTCATGTCCAACACATTATCGTTGTACGAAACCCCAGGCGTAACCAATTCGGTAACCCCTCTTTTGACGATTCCTTTGGCGGTGGCGGGGTCTTCCAACTGGTCGCAAATGGCTACACGCTCGCCGGCTCGTACGAGGCGGGGCAAATAATTATCCAGAGAATGATATGGAAAACCTGCCAAATGGTCATCAGCATTACCGTTATTCCGACGAGTGAGGGTGATATTCAAGATTTTAGAAGCCCGCACGGCATCTTCACCGAAGGTTTCGTAAAAATCACCTACTCTGAACAACAGCATCGCCCCAGGGTATTTCAGCTTGATTTGGTTGTACTGTTTGGCGAGTGGTGTTTCGCCTTTCTTAGCTTTTGATTTATCGTTAGGATTGTTGGAGGGTCTTGCCATTTTTGCTTTTAGAAATTTCTGTTAAACAAAAATACTAAAAAAAGGTGAAAGGAGGTGAAAAGAGGTATCAACAGCGTTAAATCAAAAAAGCTATTGTTACCTTTTGATTTTTTTGTGGTGTGTAAAGAATAATGAAAAATCAAAATGACAAACTCTGCAACCGTTGTACCAATAAATTGATCATCCGTTTGGTCAATTCTTCCTCATTTTCCATAAAACGAGTATATTCTTCAATCGTAAACATTCCCGTGATGATGCCTTCGAGATACTGCTTAAATTTCATATCTTTTCTGACGGATTGGTCGATATAAACGAATTTCTCTTTATCCGAAAGTTTATAAAAAGTGCCTTTACGCTTGTTTGCGTAGGTTTTAAAGATTTCAAAGAGTAAATCATTTTGTAATTTTAAAATTGGACGCAAAACCTCATTCTGAAATTTTTCAAATTCACTTTCAGCTTCTTTTTCAAAAATTAGCGTTGGACGGATGGATGTTTTTGACATATTTTAAAACTGTTTCAAATAAGAAATCTTCGCAATGATTTGCTGTTCATTTTGCCTTGATAATTGCTCAGGGATAACTCTTCTTCTTAACCCATCGTTTGACAATTGTGTTCTGAAATCATCGTAACCTCGCTGATTAAACACCAGATAAATAAACGAAAGTGGTTTATACTCCCATGAAAAGCGAACATTCCAAACATCAAAATTACTAATGGAACTGTGTTGATAAAACCCAATTAGTTGCACTCTTGGATTCAGGGCAAAACGTCCCGAAAGGGTATAAAGTTGATTGTTTCCCGACTCATTTTTTACACCCAAATTCTGGTAATTATTATTGGCAAAACGCCCTTGAATGGAAATGTGAGGCAATGGTGCAATCGTGAAATTTCCAGAAATGGTCGTTAAGTCACCGTTATAATATTTTCCAGTTTCGGCATTTATAAAAATTGAAACCTTTTTT
>JAYUOX010000112.1:0-5427 GCA_043760595.1 Cytophagales bacterium | reverse complement strand
GATAAAAATATCCGACCAACGCATTGATATTCAAGCGTGTATAGACGCTGCCCAATCCGAACGTGCAGGGGCAATTGATGTTTTCATTGGCACTGTTCGCAATCATAATAAATCAAAAGACGTAGTTCGTTTGGAATTTGAAACGTATGATGTGATGGCAGTAAAGAAGATGGAAGAACTTGCTAATCAAGCCCGTGAACGTTGGGAGATTGAAAAAATCGTGATGATTCATCGCAAAGGGGTACTTCAAATCGGGGATGTGGCAGTAGTCATTGCCGTTTCGACTCCTCACCGTGTAGCATCTTTTGAGGCTTGTCAGTGGTTGATTGACACCCTAAAAACGGTTGTCCCGATTTGGAAAAAAGAGATTTATGGCGACGGAGAAGAATGGTTGGAGGCTCATGCGTAGTTAGTTATTGGTCATTGGGGATTAGTTATTAGGAGATAGTCCCGTACCTTTGTGATATGGAAATCAACAAACAAATCCTTTCAAAATTAGGTATTGAAGCTCTTAATCCGATGCAGAATGCGGCTTATTGGGCTATTTTGCAGGAAAAAACCACCTTTTTAATCTCCCCAACTGGTTCTGGAAAAACCTTGGCGTTTCTCTTGCCTTTGCTCCAAATCCTTGACCCCAAGAAAAATACCGTTCAATGTCTTATCCTTACGCCCTCCCGTGAGCTGGCGATGCAGATTGAAAACGTTTGGAAAAGTATGGGAACGGGCATGAAAGTGAATGTCTGTTACGGTGGGCATTCGATGGCTACCGAAATCCAAAATCTTAGCTCCCCTCCTGCCCTACTTGTGGGTACGCCTGGACGTATTTTCGACCATATTACTCGTAAATCTTTTGATTTAGATGGGGTAAAGACCTTGATTTTGGACGAATTTGATAAGTCCTTAGATTTGGGTTTTCACGACCAAATGTCCTATATTATTGGTAGTCTCCGTAATCTCAATAAACGAGTTTTGGTATCGGCAACTTATGGCATCAAAATCCCTGAATTTGTGGGGTTTACATCGCCCGTTACCTTGAATTTTATTCCTGAAAATGAAGAAAAAAAGGCTTTGGAAATGAAGGTTGTAATTTCGGAAGCAAAGGATAAAGTTGATACCCTTTTTGACCTAATTTGTTCACTGAACTCAGAATCTGCTCTCATTTTTTGCAACCATCGTGATGCCGTGGAACGTACCTCCGAATTGTTGAATGAAATGGGCATTTATACTACTTTTTATCACGGAGGAATGGATCAAGACGATAGAGAAAGAGCGTTGATTTTATTCAGAAATGGTAGTGTCAATTATTTAGTTACTACTGACTTGGCGGCACGAGGTTTGGACATTCCAGAAATGAAGCACGTTATTCACTATCATTTGCCCATCCAAGAGCATGAATTTACCCACAGAAATGGTCGTACAGCCCGAATGCACGCTTCTGGAACGTCATATTTAATTTTTCATCGCAACGAATTTCGTCCAAAATACATTCCAGAATCTATGGAAGAATTGGTTTTACCAGAGAATAATCCACTCCCCAAAGCCCCCGAATTTGTAACAATTTACGTCAGTGGAGGCAAGAAAAACAAGTTGAATAAAGTTGATATTGTGGGATTTTTCTCGAAAAAGGGGGAACTGGAAAGGGGTGATTTGGGCTTAATTGAAGTGAAAGATTTTATGTCCTTCGCCGCCGTGAAACGTTCTATTTTTAGAACGCTTTTAGAGAAAATTAAAGATGAAAAGATTAAAGGAAAGAAGTATAAAGTGGAGGTGGCTCGTTGAGAAAATATGGTCAGTAAAGACATTAAACACAGCCATAAGAAAATTTTGGGACAATCGAACCATGTACTTATTAGTGCAGGTTAGCTTTATCCTAAAATTGAGTAGTTTGATTTACTGCATTAAGTATATATTTTCAAATAAAAAAGCCCTGCAAATTAAGTTTGCAGGGCTTTTTCAATATCTCTCACCAACTATTCCACCGTCCCCAACTGAACCGTATTCGTCTTCAAATTCTTATCCGAAGGCACACTCAAAGTCGTTACGAATGTATCACCAACTGCCAATAATCCCTTCGCTTTCAAGAAGTCAGTCATGCCTTTCACGGTTGCTTCAACGTCCTTACCTTTTGATTCGTAATAGAAAACATTTGCTCCCCACAACAAGCCCATTTCCTGTTGAACTCTTTTATTGGAAGTGAAAATATATAAACCTGCCTTCGGGCGGTGAGCCGACAAACGGAAGGCTGTGTAACCGCTGTTTGTGATGCACAAAACGGCTTTTGCTTCGGTGTCACGAGCCAAACGACACGCTCCCGCAATCATGCGGTCATTTAACGGAAACGGTGAATCTCCAAAATTTAGTGAGTGATTTTTGAAGTAAATCGAAGCCTCATTACCGTTCACAATCTTAATTTCGTTTTGCTGTTCCTCCACCACTTCCTGAATGTGTGCCATCATTTCAACGGCTTTCAAAGGATATGAACCCGAGGCGGATTCACCACTCAACATGGTGGCGGATGCACCCTGCAAAACCGCATTGGCAACGTCAGAAGTCTCCGCACGAGTAGGCACAGGGTTCGTAATCATGGATTCCAACATTTGCGTTGCCACAATTACTGGTTTGCCCGCCGCTGTACATTTCTCAACCATTAATTTTTGTAAATGTGGCACTCTTGCACCGTCGATCTCAACGCCCAAATCTCCACGAGCCACCATAATGGCATCCGTTGCCTCAATGATTTCGTCCAAATTATCAATCGCAAATGGCGTTTCAATCTTGGCAATTACTTTTGTATTATTCTTTCCGTAAGCCTTAATCCTATCCTTAATATCGTGAATATCAGCGGCAGACCGCACAAACGAAAGGGCAATCCAATCGACACCGTTATCCAAACCAAAATATAAATCTTTAAGATCTTTTTCGGTTAAACAAGGCAATGAAACCTTTGTGCCAGGAAGATTAATTCCTTTTTTAGATTTCAAAATACCTCCGTAAACAACCTCCGTAATCACTTCTTTTTTTACTTTATCAATCTCCAAAACCTTCACTTCCAAATTACCATCATCCATCAAAATTCTTTCGCCCACGTTTACATCCAAATACATTGACGTATAAGTTGTGCCAACACGCTCAGAATTTCCTAATAATGTTTCGTCCATTACGAAGGTTAATTTGTTGCCCGCCGTAATGGTAACACCATTATTTTCAACGAGTTGCGTTCTGATTTTTGGTCCTTGCAAATCTTGAAGCACCGAAAGATTGATGTCCATTTCCTCAGCAATTTCTCTAATGGTCTTTAATCTTTGCAAGTGGTCTTCGTGCGTGCCGTGCGAAAAATTCAAACGGAAAACATTAACGCCCGCTTTGGCGAAATTGATTAACATTTCTTTGGTTTCGGAGGCAGGACCAACGGTGGCAACAATTTTGGTTTTTTTCTGGAAAGACATATTTTGGTTACAGTTTTATCAAGTTTTTAGATAATCACGTAAAAATACAAATTCAGACCTATACTTTGGGTGGAAAATGTCGGTTTTCTTATAAAAGTTCAATTTTGAAGAATTGGATATAATTATTCTTATAAAAAAGAAGATGAAATAGAGACTGATTTTAAAATATACTTTGAACGGGATAAAATTGTGAATTAAAAATATCAAAAAAGGTAAGCAACTTTGTGGTGACGAAACACACAAACTTATGCTTACCTCCAATCTCAGTCAAGCCGAAAAAAAATTTTACTATCCTTGTCCAATGGTTCAAAAAAGACAGGGCAACCGCATTAAAAAAGTGTAGGATTTAGTTTTTTTTCTATTAGTGCGAATCTTGCGTTAAATTCTTAGATTAGTACAATTTTAGTAATATCTATTTTTCCTACTTTCATAACATATTTTGGCATTGTCGGGAATTCATCCATAAAAGTATATGCAATGATTCCAGACCATTACTTAACTCCGCCAAACGACAAGTACATAAAAAAGCGAACAATAGGAAATTTAGCTTTTTTATCAGATTAACGAATCTTGAATAACTATAACTCCTTGGAAAATAAGAACTTAGATATTTTTAATCACCTGTTCATAGTAGTATTTGAAGCATTTAAATCCAGAATGATGACGGTTCGCCGCTGCGATAGAAAATAACAATCGCCATCATTTCAGATTCTGTCATGAGTTCTGCTTTCTCTTCAATTTGATAATCGTTGTCAAGTTGATACTGATGTAAATTTTTGATAAAATCGTCGCAAAGAACAAACATATCTGTTAATTTGGTAGTATTCAAGATAGCTGTCATAATTGTATTTCTTTGTTTTGTCCAACTCAAATTTAACACTTTTTGACGTTATCCTGTTTTTTTAGATATAAGTTATTGACTATTAAGTACCTGTACATATTTAGTTTAAACCTTATAGGATTTGACAAATGTCTGATAATGAGGGAGTTATATCTTTAAATCCTATAAGGTTTCGTTCAAACTAATTTGGTACAGGTACTTAAATAGTTAAACCCAAAACTCGCATTATTAGACATTAACCTGATAAACCCCCAAAAAATGCAAGACATTGAACCTCATTATCGTTGGGAAAATCTGTACGTTGCCTCACGAGATGAACGCTCTCCTTTCTACGAGCGACTTTATAATTTGGATTACTACGAAAACGTAATCTACGGATATTACATTCACCCAATGTGGGATGAAATAGGCTCTGAAACGCTCTATTGCAAGATTTTATACGCAGACTACGAAAGAAAATGTGCTATTATTGAAATGTTTGGCGAATGGAATGATACGCTCCACAACGATATTATGTACTTTAAAAGAGTGGTAACTGACCATTTGGTAAATGAGGGAATTAATAAGTTCATCCTTTTGGGCGAAAACGTCTTGAATTTCCACGGTTCGTATGAAGATGATTATTATGCAGAATGGTTTGAGGATGTAGAAGATGGCTGGATTGCCGCCTGTAATTTTCCAGAACACGTAGCCACAGAATTTGCCAAATATAACCTTGATATTTACATCAACATGGGCGGAACTTTGAACATTGCCAACTGGCTAACGATGAAGCCTTTGCAGTTTTTTGAATTGGTTAATGGGTTGATTGTTAGGCGGTTGAGTTAATTTTTAATTTGACCACGGACGACCCCGCAATGGAATTGGGATTAAGCGGGTTCATCCGTGGTCTAATATCATAGCTTACTTCACCACCTTCATCACGCCATTCATAATACTCCAATGCCCTGGGAACGTACACACATAAGGATAATCCCCCACGGTGTCAGGTGCTTTAAAGGTTAATTTATAGCTTCCTTCTGAGTTTACCAAAGGCGTTGAGGCAATTATTTGGGGGATATTTGGAATATAATTCTTCTGGATAGCATCCTTTTGTGTAATCATTTTATTGGCAGCTTTCCCAATGATTTCCAGCGACTT
>JAYUOX010000111.1:0-5432 GCA_043760595.1 Cytophagales bacterium | reverse complement strand
TGTACTTCATGGCATTGAAGAGATTGGGGTTGAATTGGGCTTGGGAAATGAGATAGAAAGTGCTGAGAATGAGGGTAAGTAGGAGTTTTTTCATGGTTGTTGATTTTGGGGAAATGTTCTGTTCAAAGATAAGAATAGTATCAATGAAATCCATGAAATTATTTTCTTTGACATTTAAAACTTTAACCACTCCCCCTTCTCCCGCATGACCTGTTCAATCACATCACGGACGGCTCCTTTGCCCCCTTTGTGAGGAGAAACATAATTGGCAATTCCCAAGATTTCTTCGCAGGCATCCGCTGGGCAGGTTGCCAATAAGTTAGGTCGAGACATCACTTCGTAATCGGGTAAATCATCGCCCATGTACAAAATGTTTTCTTCCAAAATGCCCGAATCAGCTAACCAGCCTTGATAAATCTCCAATTTGCTTTTTCCTCCCGATCCCATAAATACATCGTGGATTTTGAGATTTTCGAGTCGTTTACGCACACCTTCGTGCTTGCCTCCTGTAATAACGCATATTCTGTAACCTGCCTGTACTGCTCGTTCAAGGGCATAACCGTCACGGATGTAAAAGGTGCGATAATGCTCGCCACTTTCCAAAACATGGACATTCCCATCGGTCATTACGCCGTCTATGTCAAAAACTAAAGTGCTTATATTTTTTAGGGCTTTTGGGTTCATCTAATTGTGGAGATTGAGTTAATGAGATAAATAAATAAACCATCTCGTATAAATTTGGTTCGTTTGTTTACTATTTGCTAAAAATTAACACAACAAAGTATAAATTGTATGGCACTATTCCAAATGACAGGGGTCTGGCATCAGGCAAATATTCGGTTGCTAATTTATTGAAAGACAGGCTATTAACGATGAATCCTAACATTGAAATTACTGATGAAAATGAATTTAGGGAATGTTAAATCCTTTGATTTCTCGTCATTCGCATACAAAAAATCTGATTTCGCAACAATTTTATTTATTATTTGGTAAATATTCTGTAATATTACTTCACTTCTTGTTATTCATATCATACAATTACTGATTATACTTCTTGTTATTCTTATAAAATAGCCCAATTAAAGCCCTCCTAAGTAGTTTATGAAATTTGTTTTTGCCAAATTTTGTCATCAAGTTATTTATTATTGTCATCATGGATTCTATCAAAACAGTCTTCCAAAAGATTACCGATTTTAGAATGGTTAGGAATGACCGAAAGCAACAGTAAAGCTAACACACAATCAATACGCTATTTTATCCAAAATTGATTTATTGGATGAGAACGTGATAATTACCATGAATTTAAAACGATTATCTCAACCATTAACACACCAAAATTTATCTTCTGTTGGCTCTTTTTTCTTCAAAAGTCAGTCTGATAGATTTTTGCCCATTTCCAGTATAGTGCCTACAAATCAAACCATAGGGGTTTTTAAATCATCTCCTTCCATTTCGTATGACAAGCTAATATTCAGATAATAATCTTTTCTGAATATTAGCTTGTCTATTCCCAAACCGAATTATCACTAACAATCAAATGTATGAAAACAACCTTTACCAATTCTTCCAGAAGACGTTTTTTAGAGCGTCTTGCCATTACTTCCACGGTTTTGGTTGCCTCTCCGACTATTTTATTGGCTAATAATTCATCAAAATTATTGCGTTTTGCAATTTTGGGCGAAGATTCATCGCTGAGAAATGTAATTGAAAAATCAGATAGAATGATGATTGTTGAAGACCTAAAACTTGCCACCGTTATATACGTAAGCAACTTGCACCCAAAAAATAAAGATTATGTTCAGGAAATTTCAAATTCTGATAAGCCTTTGATTATCGAAAACCATGAAAGTACTGGTCTATTGATTGAACATTGTAAAAATTTGGATAGATTATTAGTCATTGTCGAGCGTTCAAAAGATGATTCAAAATTATTTGAAAGGGCAGATTATTATGAAAATAATTATTTACAAATATCTGATTTTCAAAAAGTTAATGAATTGATTGTATTTTTAGGGCAACACACAAAACCCTTGAAATTCAACATAAAAAGCGAACATAAACCCGCAGAAATGCTCATTTCATAAAACAGGTATTTTTACCCTGTTATGTGTTTTTCTAACTAATTAATTTTGATTGATTTTAAAGCCAGTACCGCCCAGCCAACAGCCGAAAACTAACTATATTTTCACTAACACATCAAAACCATCAAATGGCAGAACCTTTTTTATCAGAAATAAGAATGATGTCGTTCAATTTTGCTCCCAAAGGATGGGCATTGTGCAACGGACAATCATTACAAATCGCTCAGAATCAAGCACTTTTTTCATTATTGGGAACAACCTTTGGAGGTGATGGACGAACAGTCTTTTCCTTGCCTGACAATCGTGGGAAAGTACCAATTCACGTGGGCAATGGTCACACGCTTGGCGAGTCGGCGGGCGAAGCGAATCACACACTCACTACGTCAGGAATGCCCACGCATACACATACATTAGGAGCTGTTCAGTCGGGTAGTGTGGCGGGGAATTTGACCACGACTACTGGGAATTTACTGGCTTCCTCCACGCCCAATAATCTCTACTCAAATGTGGCTATAAATGCCGTTACGCTCAATCAGGGGACTATTGCGAGTGCAGGTGGCAACCAAGCACACCAAAATATGCAACCGTACTTGACGATTAATTTCTGTATTGCCTTGCAGGGGACCTTCCCAAGTCCAAGCTAATTTCAAAGTAGTTGTTCGTATTTCGATGTCCGATGTTCGGAGGTCAATTGTCTGGTAAATAATGATTTATAACAAAACACAACATTGTTTAAATTGTATTGGCTACTTAAACTTAATAAAATCATGGCACAACCATATATTGGAGAAATAAGAATGTTTGCTGGGAATTTTGCCCCAGCAGGTTGGATGTTTTGTGATGGGAGCATTACGTCCATTGCAGAAAATGAAACACTTTTTATTTTAATTGGCACTACTTACGGAGGTGATGGGCAGAGTACTTTTGCCGTACCCGATTTGCGTGGTAGAGTACCAATTCATCAGGGAAATGGTTTTAGTTTATCTCAAACTGGTGGGTCGGAGAGCGTAACGCTCACAACGCAGCAAATTCCGAGTCATACACACCCGATGGTAGCGGGTACGGGAACAGCAAATAGTGCTTCTCCGAGTAATAATTTCTTGAATTCATCACCACAGGTTACGATGTTTTTTACGGATCCCCCAAGCGTAAATATGAACGCAAATGCTATTGCGGGTATAGGAGGAAACCAACCACACGAAAATATGCAACCATATCTGACGGTTAGTTTTATTATTTCATTGTATGGGATATTTCCTTCTCAGAATTGAGGATTTGTTAAGTTTTAAGTTTCTAAATTATTAATTGATGTTACGCAAACGATTAAGGTTAAGCATCTCCGATGCTGAAATTATTGGTTTTATCTTTTCTACAAAGGTTATACCTCTCCGAGGTAGTATTACGGTAGATTACCTCGGAGAGGTACAACCTTTGTAGAAAGGGAGGGTATAAGTTAAAATAGCATCGGAGATGCTTAACCTTAAATTTTCCGTAACATAAATTATTAAGAAGACAGGTGTAATTAACTGATTATTAGAGTTTTAACTATTAAAAAACCTTAAAAAACACAATTCAATTATGGATCCTTTCGTAGCAGAAATAAGAATATTTCCTTTCAATTTCGCCCCCAGAGGTTGGGCGTTTTGTAGTGGACAACTATTACCGCTCTCACAGAATACTGCCCTGTTTTCATTGCTTGGTACTAACTATGGTGGCAATGGTGCTTCAAATTTTGGCTTACCCAATTTGCAAGGGAAAGCCCCCATGTTTTATGGACAAGGACCTGGACTGTCGCTTTACAGTCAGGGGGAAGAAGGCGGTACCGAAACCGTAACACTCACGCAAAGTCAAATGCCAATTCATACGCATTCGCTTCGGGGGTCTAATGAACCTGCCGAACAAGGCGGGCCAGCGAATGCTGCAATGGCTACGGCAAGTACGACAGTATATTCATCGGCAACGGCTAATGCTACGATGAACCCAACGGCATTGGCAAATGCAGGAGGAAATTTGCCGCATAATAACATGATGCCGTACATCACATTTAATTTCAATATTGCTTTGCAGGGGGTATTTCCACCGAGAGGGTAAAAAGTTGTCTGGGCGACCCCGTCTGAATTTGGATTCGTCAGATTGATGGATTGATAGGATTTTATTGCTCTAAAATTAAATCAAATAAATCCACTAATCTGACACGGTGCGACGTTTCGTAATCCAAATTCAGACAGAATAAATAGAATTCAAAAACCTATGAAATTAATATTCAAAAATAGACATATCAATCTAAGACTTTTTTCAGAAGCTGACATCGGTTTTCTGAAAAAAGTTTATTTCAGTACACGGGAAGAGGAGTTGAAACAGGTCGTTGATTGGACTTTGGAAATGAAAAATATTTTTCTGACTCAGCAATTCAATGCACAACATGATTATTACCAAAAGAATTACGTAGGGGCAAGTTTCTGGGTGGTTGAATATCAGAAAAAAGAGATTGGTCGCTTGTATTATGACGAAATTTCAACGGATGGGATTCGTATCATAGATATTGCCATTTTGCCCGAATACCAGAAAAAAGGCATCGGAACGGAGATTTTGAATGGAATTTTTGAACGAGCAAAAGCTATCGAAAAACCCGTTACGATTCATGTAGAGAGTTTTAATCCTGCCATGAATCTTTACATACGATTAGGATTTCAGAAAATTTCAGAAACCAATGGAGTTTATCATTTATTACAATGGAATTACAAAAATTAGCACACACAGATTTTGAAAATTATATCAATCAAAATCTAAAAATCAAGTTCACCGAAGACGTTACGTTGTCGGCAGAATTGACGGAGGTTATTCCGCTCAGTGGTTTTTCACCGCTTGAACGCAAACCATTTTTACTCACATTCAGAACCCAACAAATTGGCGAATATTACCAACAGGGGACGTTTACAGTAGAGCATCCCGTACTGGGTGAAATCCCGATGTTCTTAGGACCAAAGGGATTTGATAATGTTGGAATGAAATATGAGGCGGTGTTTTCTTGATGTTTTGAATTAACCGCAAGGACGCTATGACGCAAGGTTTTTTTTGTAGTGTCTTCGTCCCAAACCTGTAAGATTTATTACTGATGTTACACAAAATTCAAGGTTGAGCATCTCCGATGCTATTTTGAATTATATTTTACTTTCTACAAAGGTTGTACCTCTCCGAGGTAATTCATTACGTATTACCTCGGAGAGGTACAACCTTTGTAGAAAGTATGAAAACGGTAATTTTAGCATCGGAGATGCTCAACATCAAAGTCTGCGTAACATCAGTTATTACTATTAGTATCACATTTACCTTGCATTAACACACAATTAA
>JAYUOX010000110.1:0-1956 GCA_043760595.1 Cytophagales bacterium | reverse complement strand
GAGTCATGTAGAAGGCAGTCAAAATTATTCCCAACAAAATTGAGCAAATTATTATTAGATGAAATATATCTATGTCAGCATCATTGTTAGGAGGAAACCAAATATTCAAAATTGCATCTTTCGATAAAAAACCAGAAAACAAAGGCAACCCCATCAAAGCCATTGAACATATTAAATAACAGACAAAAGTAAAAGGCATTTTCTTTCGCAAACCTCCCATCAAACGCATATCCTGAGCATCAAAATCTGTATGACCCCTATCCCCAGCCCTTTCCCCTTGATGGGAAAGGGGGCTTTCTGCGTGATGTAAAGCGTGAATAATTGCCCCAGCACAAAGAAATAATCCTGCCTTGAAAAACGCATGAGCTAGTAAATGAAAAGTAGATGCTTCCGTTCCCAATCCAATAACCATTAACCCCAATTGAGAGACAGTAGAATATGCCAAGGTCTTTTTAATATCCGTTTGAAAAATGGCATAAATTGACCCAAGAATCATGGTAATGGCTCCTATCCCTGTAACGATTGTCAAAGTCAATATATCAAACATTGGGGAAATCCGAATTAACAAATAAATTCCTGCAACTACCATCGTAGCGGCGTGTATAAGAGCCGACACTGGCGTTGGTCCTTCCATCGCATCGGGCAACCACGTGTGCAGAGGAAATTGAGCTGATTTGGCAATTGTTCCACAGAAAAGAAGTAGGCAGTAGGCAGTTGGCAGATTGATACTTGAATTTAAAGTTGTTAAATCTGTTGAATTTCCATTATAAAAATATACCGCAAAAATTCCTACCAGAAAGCCCACATCGCCAATTCTGTTCATCAAAAAGGCTTTTTTAGAGGCTTGAACGGCTTCGGGTTTTTTATACCAAAAGCCAATTAATAGATAAGAACTGAGTCCGACTAACTCCCAAAAGCCGTACATCACGAAGAGATTATCGGTCAAAACTATGCCCAACATTGAAAACACAAAGAGACTTAAAAACCCAAAATAACGGTATAAATCTGGGTCATTTTCCATGTATTCGAGTGAGAAAATCTCCACGAGAAGTGCTATGAAATTGACTAAAACTAACATCATCAAAGTCAAGGAATCAAAGAAAAAACCAAATTGATAAGATGTTCCATTGAGCGTAAACCAATTGTAAATGAGATGATTATCTTTGGTATGAAGGGTTTGAAGTAGTAAAATTACAGAGAAAATAAGATTCAAACCAGTAAGAGACACTGTTAGCCAACTCGCTATGGCATTACGTTTTCTACCCAACAAAAAAGCGGTCAGAAAACCAATGAAAGGCGTGAAAAGTATGAGCCAAATTAGGGGCATTTATTTAGAGAATAGTGAATAATTAATAGAGAATAGTTTTCGCTTTTCACAAAAAAATAAGCAAACGCAAGGAAAATTCTTTTAAAAGTTCAATTTTTGTACAAATATAATACGGAATGTAGCATGGACAGCCTTGTCCGTCGTGAATAAATTATGGAAAACGCCAGAACTGCCAATTACTCCCGTACCACCATTACGGAATTGATGATACCATCTTATGCCAATTTTGGCGGTAAGATTCACGGAGGGATTTTATTATCTTTGATGGATAAAGTTGCATACGCCTGTGCAACCAAACACGCAGGGACATATGTAGTGACGGTTTCAGTGGATAATGTCGAATTTCGTCAGCCCGTTGAGGTGGGCGAGTTGGTTTCGCTTCATGCCTCGGTGAATTATGTGGGAAATAGTTCGCTGATTGTGGGCATTAAAGTTGTAGCGGAAAATATCAAAACTGCCACGGTGAAGCATACCAATACGTCTTATTTTACGATGGTAGCCAAAGAAGACGATGGTAAATTAGCCACCGTTCCGCCCTTGATTTTGGAAGATGACAATGACATCCGCAGATTCTTGGAAGCCATGAAACGTAAGGAAATTAAAGCCTCCTACAAAACCCTTTTGGACAA